>JBGSTX010000239.1:0-6262 GCA_041736305.1 Oligoflexus sp.
TTGCTGCTGAGGTCGCCCAGCAGACGCAAGCCAAGGCTGCGCCAGCTAAGGCGTCTGTCAACTAAGTCCGGCTGAATTCGGTCGGACTTTCCTCGGCTCCCTGCCTCATCTCGCTGCCTTCTAAAACCGTCAAAGCCCTCATAACCCAAGCTTTGAGCCTTGTGACCGCTAGGTGCCGTCTCGCTGATTTGGCGAGTGCCCGAAGACCGCTTTGATGCAGTGATAGCAGTATGCAGAGCTCGTGCATCGTCTGAAGCTTATGGCGCAAAGCGTCTACGTACTGATGAACTTGTCAAAGCCTATCGTAAAGCTCTCCCTGTCTCCGTATATGGACAGAAAGCAGGAAAGGCTAGAGCTGCCTCGAGTCTACGGGGGTCTTCAAAATTTGACTGCAATCAGAGACTCTTGGCAAGCTCGGACTCTGCCTGTAAAATAGGAATAAATTCAGGAGGGGCCCGATGCTCAAAAGAAGTTTCTTTGCTCTTACTTGCGCTTTCTTCCTTAACGCTTGCGGAGATGGCAATAATCAAAACAGTGAAAACGGCAGTGAGACTTTTGCTCAAAACGGCAACGAATCACAATCAGTTCCAAGGCTTCGCGCTTGTTATAAGGGAGATGCTTGGGAGTGCCAGGTTGAAAATGAAGTTGTGCGACTCGTCAACGACATGCGTCGTCAGAAATTAGATCAAAACTTCGAAACGTCCTTTGTTGCCCGTCAGTGGTCTGACTACCAAGCCCGCGTAGCCGAAATTAGCCACGATGGCTTTCCTCAGGCACGACAGCGCACGCTCCGCGAAGAATTCCCATCTTATGAAATCTATTTTCGAGCAGAAAACGTTGCGATGACCTATGCACCAAACGCTGAGCCTAAAAAAGTCGCTCAGATCTTGGTGAAGAACTGGTATGACAGCATAGGTCACCGCGAGAACATGCTAGGTAAATACTCGGCGATAGGGGTTGGAATCAGCAAGCGGGGCGATTACGTCTATGGGACACAAATATTCTTTTAATTCGCTTTCGCCTCTTAGCTGACAGGAGCCGGCTTTTTCGATCTACGGGGCTGCTAGGCAGCTTTCGATGGCACTTTGGTAGTGCTTCGTCGGCTTCAAGCCCACGAGACGAGAGGCGAGTTTTTTTTCGCTGAAAATCAGGACGGTGGGTAACCCCCGTACCTGATAGGCAATACCCAAATCCATATCTACCGTGGCATCGACGAGAAAAAAATTGACCCGCCCTTTGTAAGATTCTGCCAAGTCGGCGAGAAGCGGCTCAAGAGCGTGGCACGGAGTGCAGGCCTCCCCCCCGAAAAGTATGAGTGAAGGCCGGGGCGACTTGAGTACGAGTTCTTCAAAGCGATCGCCCGTTATGGGTGTCAGCCTGGCTCTCATAAATTAGACCTCCCAGAAGTTTCAGCAGACTACGATAGCATAAAAATAATTTTTACTTAGCCGCGGCCTGGCGCAAGCGAGACCCCCTCCTTTTGCATAATCTCCCGCTACTTGACAGTTATTCGCCAGATATTAAGCTCAAAAGTAAAGAGCGCCGGACCGATTTTTTTCGAGCTGCGCTGAGGTAAAAACCCCAGGATGAGGAGTAAAAATCATGACTCAGATTATTGATCTTTGGCGTGACATGGAACGTCCTTTTACCGGAATGTCGAGCGGCCTCCAGCCCCTCGTGAGACAACTTGACGATTTTTTCAGGACCAGTTTGAGCCCGCGCGATTCTGAGCAGCGCATGATGATGCCTAGCTGCGATATTGATGAAACGGCGGACCACTATCTTCTAAGTTTTGATATGCCAGGCCTCGAAAAAGATCAGATTGACATTGAGATGCATGGAAACCGTCTGATGGTGTCCGGCGAAAGAAAGCAAGAAATGGCCCGTGGGGAGGGTGTGCAGCGTTTCGTAGAGAGACGTTATGGACGCTTCGAGAGAACCGTGACGCTCCCCGATGATATCAAGCCTGATCAGGTTGAAGCTCAGTATGTAAATGGCGTTTTAAAAGTCTCGGTGCCTAAAGAAGTGCAGTCGCGGCGACAGAAAATCTCAATTGGCGATGAGAGCACTCAAAAAGGCATGGGAAACAACAAGGAAAATCCAAAATTAGCCCAATAGAAAAAGGCCGCTATCCCAGAGAGGGTCGCGGCCGCAAAGGATTAGAACTTAAGCTTAGAGAGCAGGAGTAGCGTTGTTGACCAGCATTTTGAAAGCATCGTGGAACCAAGCGCCTGCCTGAGGGGCTTTTGCTAAGGCATCTTGGTTGCCACACATAGTGTCATAACGAGGCGCGCTGCTGTCTGAAATGCCATCTGATTCACCGGGTGGCTTGATCCAGAGATAGGCGTCGACGCTTTCGCTCGGTTCGATTCGCGGACGCTCACCGATACCAGCGTTCTTCACATTACACCAGCTACCACGAACCGATCGTGTCTTGATCTGACCATTCCGGCTCGTATCGATGACGAAGAAGCGGTTCTTGATACCAGCGTCGGCCAGATCCTGGCTGAAGAGGCGGATGAAGGTGAGTTCATCGCGTGCAGGGTTGAATTCGTAAAAAGCGTCACCGTTAGAATCTGCGCCGTTGATACGATTTACGCTGTAGTTGGAAACATTCGTTGCGAAACCACGAATTTTTTCCGACCCACCGGCGCTATCGAGTACTTCCTTGAAGATCTGAGCCATTTTTCTACGGTTGTCGTTCCAGCCTAACCAGCCGCCGTGAGCCGAATCTAGATAGAGAGAAGTATGGGGCAAAGCTAGACTTTTCACGGCATACGCTACACCTTCACGATAGAACGGGGCAGCGATTTGGCAACTCTGGAGATTCATATTGGTCGCGAGATTTGGTAGTGAATCAGGCTCGATGATGGCGACGATCCTAACGTCGTTATACTTTTTGAAGATCTTGGCGATCGCATCGATGTAGCTGCTCTTATAGGTCGCAAGTCCACTTGTCCCTTTAAGCTCGCCTGCCGAAGCATAGGCCGCACAGTCTCTATCTGGGAGATTGTAAACGACCAAGGTCACGACTTGCTTTTTGCCAGTGGATGTTTGGATGCGACGAGCGTCGGCTAGCGCTGCTTCGGCCGCAGGAATCTTTGCCGTTTTATCAAGCCAGATGGCTGTGCTGATATTGACAAGTTTTTCCATTTTCGGAGCTAGTTCAGGCGCAAGTTTCATCGAAGCCCGAATAGATTTGGCATACTCCGGATTCAAGTAGAGACTCAGGTTCTTGAAGGGATTGCCGGCGACAGTAACTTGCCCGGCGCTGCCGCCCTGATTCGTAGAACCATCGAGGGTAGGGGTAATGGAAACGTCTGCAGAAGGTTTAATCGATACGACTCCGCCTTCTTGCTCGGTTCCACCAGCGGTAGCACTAGCTAGGCAGACGCGAATCGCAACGGTGAAACTAGGCTGATTAATGGAATGCCGCTTCTGAATTTCGTCTTCGCAAGACTGATAGACAATCTTTCCTTTCGTATCGCTGTACTTCAGATCAATCTGATAAGTACCGTACTGCACTTTAAATACAGTATCTTCGAAGCGACCGGTTTTAAAGTCAGAATGAGCAAAAGTCTTGTCCTGCACCGAAGGCTCGGGGTTTTTTCTGTCCATCACAACTTTGACTTTGTCCCAGTCGAGGCCGTTTGGAACTTTAAGTTCGTCGATGGTAAAACTAGAAACGGAGGCACCGTCAGGCGCTCCAGGCGGAGAACTACAGGCGGTAAAGGTGAAGCCAAAGAAACTCAAGAACAGGACCTTGTTTCGCATCATCATCTCCATTCAGCTACGATCCAGGAGGGGACCGCGTGTTCAACATCAACCAGAGCTGGGACATATCCTGAGCAGGGAAGGGCTCCCTTTCAGGCATTATGTACTTATGACTTAGATTTGTAGCGGGAAATGGAATGTTCTTGCGTACATCAAAAATAATTAGCGCAAACCAGGTCAATATTTGGGCTGGCGCAGATCCAGGGCTGGAGTGTTAAGCTCGCTCTATTCAAGCCCGCTTTGGCCGGCGAGGATTCAATCTAACTTGCCTGAATTAAAAGAAGAAAGGATCCCCTATGAAGCCCATCAACATCGGAATCGATGAAAAGGACCGCAAAGAAATCGTTGCCGGATTGTCGCGACTCCTGGCCGACACCTATACCCTCTATCTGCAGACTCACAATTTTCATTGGAATGTGACGGGCCCGCTTTTTTCGTCCCTGCATCTGATGTTTGAACAGCAGTATACAGAGCTGGCTTTGGCAGTCGATGTAATAGCTGAGAGAATTCGTGCCTTGGGAATGCCAGCACCCGGAACTTATGCTGAATTTGTTGAGCTTTCTTCGATCCGCGAAGTCCGAGGCAATCCTAAGGCTGAAGCCATGATCGAAATTTTGGTCGACGGTCAAGAGGCAGTAATCCGGACAGCTCGCAGTATCTTTCCTATCGTCGAGAAGGCTCACGATGAACCGACGGCCGACCTCCTGACACAGAGAATGCAAACCCATGAAAAGACAGCTTGGATGCTCAGGAGCCTTTTGAGCTAAAAATCTGCCTCAATCCGACTTGCGCAGCTCGTGCCCCCGCGCCCCTAAGACGGGGGCCCACCTACGTTGGCTCCTTGCTTTCGCTCAAAAATTGAACTATCCATCTGAAGCGTATTGTATGACAGGGCTACCTGAGCCGGGGTAGTCGAGAAAGTTTAAGGGTCTAAATGCCTATGCAGTCTGCTTCAGCTTCTGCCTCGCGCGTCCATAATGCAGCCATCAGGGCGCGTAAAGTCATGTCGACTTCGATGCTTACCGTGCTGTTTTTTGGGATTCTGGCTGTATTGCTGGGTAGTATCCTGATCCTCTTTCACAATATGCAGATCGTGAAAGATCATCAGCAGCAAATAGTGCAGACGGTAGAGTTCTCGGAAGAGCTGGAGATAACCTTCTCTCTCTTAAAGGACATTGAGACGGGCCAGAGAGGCTTTTTTATCTCCGGTAACGAGAGCTTCCTCGAGCCCTTCAACTCCGGAGTTGGCGAGATTTTCGCTCATATCGCTAAACTGCGCGAGACTCAGTTTCCAGATGCCGCGCAAAAGAAACGTTTAGACGACTTGGAAGCTCAGATTCGCTTACTCATAGACTATCAGTACTCCCTCATCAAGTTGAAAAAGGAAAATAGGGAGCAGTCGATTCTTGAAATGGTGGATTCTGGTCGCGGCAAGAATATTATGGATGGTATTCGGCAGCTGGTTCGCGAAATCCGCGCGGCTGAGAAGAAACGCTTGAGCGGACAGTCGTTACTAGCCGAAGAAAGCTCAATTCGCATTGATCGACTCTTCATTCTGGTAGCTGTCACCAATCTTCTGCTCGGATCTCTAACATTTTTCCTCATGCGCAGGAATCTACAGAGACAGGTGGAAGAGAACGAAAAGCTCGCTCTCGAAGCCTGGCTGAAAAGCGGGGTTGCTGTCCTGAATGAAAGAATGCGCGGCAACCAAACTCTCGACTCTCTCTCGCAGAAGATCCTAGATTTTTTTGCAGAATACATCGATGCCGGCGTTGGCGTCTTCTACATCGCGCGGGGCAATCGCCTCGAACAGGTAGCATCGGTTGCTGCTTTACCAGCTGAGTTAGAATCCAGGCGCAGCATGCTCCTCGGCGAAACCTTAGCCGGAGAAGCAGCCAAACAGAATCGCTTCACCCATCTTGCCGAACTTCCAGCCGGCTACCTTTCCCTCTCCAGCGGCACGGGCTCGGTCAATGTTCGCGATCTAATCCTCGCTCCTATCAAGATTGAAGATGAGCTTATCGGTCTAATTGAGCTGGGAGGACTCCAGCCCTTTGATAAATTCGATGCGAATCTGGTCAAAGATCTCCTGAGTTCCATAGCAATTGCGCTCAAGTCGGCGAAAAGCCGCTCGATCATGCAGGAACTCCTCGAAGAGACGCAACGGCAGTCTGAAGAACTGCAGCAGCAGCAGGAGGAGCTGCGGGTAACCAATGAAGAGCTGGAAACGCAGGCGCAAGCGGTCAAGTATTCCCATCAGAAGCTGCAGACCCAGCAGGAAGAACTCCGGCAGGTCAACGAGGAACTCGAGCAGCAGGCGCAGGCCCTTGAAGCGCAGACCATGCTCCTCAATTTACGCAACAGATCTTTGGAAGAGACCAAGACCGAACTCTTGCGAAAGGCCGAGGACCTCGAGAATGCCAGTCGCTACAAGTCCGAGTTCCTGGCTAACATGTCTCACGAGCTGCGGACACCCCTAAATAGTATG
>JBGSTX010000274.1:0-8871 GCA_041736305.1 Oligoflexus sp.
CCTCGCGACGTTATCCTCATATCGTCTTCCAGCAGGAGCGTGAAGCAGGTAAACAGCTCCTTGAGATCAAGAATCTCTCAGCTTCCCTTGATGGCCGTCTTCTCTTCAAGAATATCTCTATTAATATTGAAAAAGGCGAGAAAGTCGCTTTTGTGGGTCGCGATACTCAGGCTACATCGAGGCTGCTGCAGATGCTCGCGGGTGAGGCCGCAGCTGATGCCGGAAGTATCAGCTGGGGAGTGACGACCAAGCGCGCTTACTTTCCTAAGGATCACAATGGATTTTTTCCAAAGGAACATCATTTAATCGAATGGCTGCGACAGTTCGCCGAGAATCCAGCCGAAGCCGAAGAAGAGTACTTGCGGGGATTTTTAGGAAAGATGCTCTTCAGTGGTCAAGAGGTCTTCAAGAGCACCTCGGTGCTTTCCGGTGGAGAGAAAGTCCGTTGCTTGCTTTCCCGTATGATGATGATGCGTCCTAACGTCTTGCTACTCGATGAGCCGACTAACCATCTGGACCTAGAATCGATTACAGCTCTCAACCAAGGTCTCAGGACTTACAAGGGTACCCTCCTCCTGATCTCCCAAGATAGGGAAACCGTGGAGTCTATAGCGAGCCGCATTATCGAAATCACACCTTTTGGAATGATCGACAAAGAAATTACTTATCAGGAGTATCTGGAGCGACCAGATATTACGGAGCAGCGGCAAGCTCTCTATCCTTGAAAAAGCAAGGTGAGGGCGAGATTTAATCTCGCCCTCATGACGGCGTCCTTTCCGACAGTGTGATAAATTTTAGGGTAGATACTCGCAAAAGCCTTTCAGACCTTGAGTCAGGTGCTGCTAGCCAAATTTCCCCAATAGATTGCCGGCGCGTTTTTTGCAAAGAATATCAGGAGCTATCTATAGGCTCTGTTTTTTGTGAGGTAAACGTGAACTGGTACAAGTTCTCTCTCATGCCGTTTATTGCTGCGACAATCGTTCTCGGGTGTGGGCGCTATACGATCGATATTCACAAGCGAAAAGCCGAAGCACCGAGTAGAGAGCAAATCACTGAACCTTCAAAACTGCTCCTCGATATTCGCGCTCTCCAGACTCCCAATGATTATCTGAAGCACCTCAATGAACTGAGATCGGCTGGGGCTGGGACTTTTTTTAAGCTATATAAGGTCAAAGGGCGTAGCTACATGCGTGAGGGTCTCCGTTATTTTAGAGATAGTGTCCTGAATCAAGCCGTGCCAGAAACTATAAAACAAGAATTATTTACGGCTGATTGCTCGGAAATCGAACTGAATAAAGCCTTCGATATCGGCGGTTATGGCGATATCAGGCAGCTCCTCGATACCGCCTTCCTCGTCACACTTAGAAAGAATCAGACAGCAGATTTTGATCCCTCAATGCCTGAAAAGATGGACGAGCTCTATCAATTGGTTTTTTTCGAGCTTGGGATCAATATGAAAGGCCACTCTTCCTATGAAAAGTCAGCCATCGGTTCGAAGATGAGCTCCGAAGTCAACTGGAGGGTCGTGCATGAAGTCGGTGACCCAGAAGAACAGGAAGCTCGCGATAATCTCGAGACTCAGTTTCGCTTCTCGCGTACTGAAAAGTCGGGAATAAGCGACAGTTTTGAAATTGAAGCCCGTGTTTTAAAAGCTAAGGCGGAAGGCCTGGAAGGCGTTCCCGAACCTGCACTCGCACTAGAGTATCAAATATTGAATGAAACCTCGGGAGCGATTTCACAGAGTCTTACGCTCACCCAAGGTCAGCGTAGGGTCGACGGAATCTGGCAAAATAAAACTCTGAGTCGCCGCCTGGTGTTTGCAACGGCAAGTGCCCGAAGCCGGGCCTGGACCCTCAACGAGTACCAACGATTCGGTCTGGCAGGCGAACTTCGTCGGCGACTGACTCGCGACAAGGATAATCTTGACCTCTGTCGCGTGGAATCCTGGGGTGAAGAATCAAGCGCTTGGGTGGGGAAAACGCATTGAATTTCCGCTTAGCTAGAATCTTGAAAATCCTCTTAGGCCTAAGCATAACGGCACCGCTTAGGTCTCAGGATTGGCAGCGAGATGCTTCTGGCCCTAAGGAACTCCCTTGGCGCCTGCAGATTTTCGGCGGGCTGCCTGAACTTTATGGAATCCAGGGCGAATATAAGCTAGCTGAGTGGGCACATTTCTATGTGAACTATGCTTGGCCAAGCTTGATGCGCGTAAGTGTAGATGTGAAGAGTAAAACGCTTGTAAAGCAAGATGGAGTGTCGATCAGAAGTCCGCTCATCACTCTACCCTTCAATGTAGATCTAGGTCCTCACGGAGCCGTGGGATTTAACTTATTCCCCTTTCGTTTCCCGCTTTTTTTCGGACTTGGCCTCGAGCGTCGCGATATAAAGATCACCAGTCAGGCTCAAAGTCATTTCCTCTTTGTCGACAGCGAAGAGCAGATTTTCAGCAACACTCTTATTGAAGCTCGAGTCGATTCTCTGACCCAACAAAGTATGCTGCGCTTTACTCTTGGCTACGAGTGGCCATTCATTGATGATCGCTGGTACATTTCTGCTTTCGGTGGGTTAACGAAAGTTTTAAGAGCCAGGACTACGGTAGCGACTGACATCGCAGTTATTAATTCTCAGGCCAGCAATCGATCAGCCGCGACTTTTTTAAGCCTATCTGAAGCAGAAGTGCGACAGGAATCAAGCTTGAACGATAGTGGAAAAAGCACAATAGAGCTCTACCAGTATCGAAATTTACCTCTCTTGGGGCTAGCTGCCGGTGTAAATTTTTAGGCTTCGTTTCGCCAAAAGAAGCTAAATCTTTACACTGTGTAAAAATACGACGTGATATTCAGAAAAAATATGAGAGTTTATGGGTTCTTATCAGGAGAGGCCTTAGGCTTGCTAATTGCATTACGCACTTTGCCATGAATAATGCGGAGACAGTCTATGAATCAACTCCTGATAGCGATTAGTCTGCTAGCCCTTGCGGCTTGCAAACCCAATAATCAGTTCCGTGGCTCCACGAGCACGGATACGGCAACGTCCGGTGTCAGCGGTATAGATGAAAAGGCGAGCTCAAGCAAGAAGCCGTCTGGCTCGACTGAAAACAAGGTTTTTCTGGACGAAGCTAGTAGCGGAAAAGCCAAGTTGGCGATCAAAAGTGGAACCGTGAGTCTCACGCTCTCGAAAGCTGTCGGTGTAGCTGGGACTAAGACCGAATCAATCTCGCCCTTGTCTATCTATTTCGTCCTGGATCGATCTACTTCGATGGACAGCGTCTTGGCTGCCTTAAAATCCAGCGTTACTGATTTTGCGCGCACCCTATCTTCAACCGGATATGATGTACTCATGGGAGCTGTAGCTTTTAGAGATCAAGTCGATAGGTCTCAGCCTCTATCTAAAATTGCAGAATTCCAAAGTTTTATTGATCGTCTTGACACACTAGAAGAACCTTTTGACATCAACGGCGATTTGCCAGAAGGCTCTCTAGGAGCTAGCTTGCAGGCGATTCAGAAGGTGCAGGCGGAAGATGCACGTCCCAATGCGGAACACATCATCGTTGTCGTAACAGATATCGTGGGCCATATGGGGGGGCCGAGTTTCCCTCCAGAAATCGGACGCGATTGTAATCCGAAATCCCTAACTAATGCCTTATCGCTTTCGAAGAATGTGAAGTTTTTCTATTCAGTGGATCCAGGTGCTTATTTTATCCCGTACTCCTCCGCTTCCTGCGCGACCTACGCTACGGCAAGCCAGCAGTTTGGACAGATTTTAAACGATGTGAAAGCTTCTCAGCCGGGCACCTTTGTTGGACAGGCCCTTGCTTATCCCTTTGACGGCAAGACTTTGGCCAATCAGCTCTTGCCTATTATCACCAAGACGCTTCCGCCTAAAACCATCATGTGTACCGTTAAAGATATTAAGATCACGTTTCCTGAGACTGGTAAACTGATTGCTAAAAGCAGCACGCCGGACACTTCTGATGGGGATAAGGCAGTTTTTAAAGATATTCTTACTGCAGACCTGGTTAAGGCTTGGCTAGGAAAGACGCTCCAGATCGATGTCAATCGCTGCTGTCCAGCCAACGGCAAGGCCTGTGCTTCAGAAGTTTCAAAGTCTACTCTTTTTGTACTCGAAAACAAAAGCTAGAGCTCGCGGAGAGATGGCCACTGCTCCTGCTCTCTGAGGCTTGAATTGCTAGCCTCAAATATCACATCAACTAGCTTCATAGCCCAGGTAATTTTCCCCGCGACCTAAACCTGTTCATCTTCCTAAAAATCGAACAATCGAAACAGTACTTTGAGAAGTGAGTCGTTTACGCTGGGAGGCTGAGTGTACTTAGGTATGTCAGAGGATGTGGGGTCTTGTGAAAAAGAAGAAGCACGCCAAGAACTTCGCATTAATTTTTTTCGGAGCTTTTTCGAGGCTCGCTCATACCGCTCATTCTGCAAATCGTATAAGTTGACAAGTGGAAATCCAATCTGTACCGCTAGACGCTTTGATTAATGAGTAGTCGCTGATATCCAAGGGAGATTCATGAGATGAGTGGACCGACACACCTGGCTGCGATAATGGAGCAGAAGCAGGAAGAAATCTTAAAGGATTGGCTGGCGCTGCAGCTATCAAGTCCCTTCAATCGGCGTGAACTCATCAAGGAAGCTGATGCGCGTCTGCAATCTAATAACTTTTTCCAAGCTTTTCTGCAAATTATTGGCTCTGATGCTCCTGCCGATATTCAAAGGAAAGAGTGGTCTGGGCTCCGCGAAATACTCAGCAGTATTTCGCAGATGAGAGCACGCCTGGGCACAAGCCCAAGCGAGACGGCAATGTTTGTATTTTCTCTTAAGCAGTCCCTTACTAAACATATTCGCCTCGAGCGCGATCTAAAGCCTGAGCAGGTCTTTGTTGAGATGGACTACCTCTCAAATATACTCGACAAGCTGGGGCTCTTCACTACTGAGGTTTATCAAAAGAGCCGGGAAGAAATCATCATGCGTCAGCAGCAGGAAATGCTCGAGCTCTCAACCCCAGTAATCAAACTTTGGGACGGTGTAATTGGAGTGCCCATGATTGGCACCCTTGACAGCAATCGTAGCCAGATTGTGATGGAAGGTCTCCTGCAAGCTATTGTCGACTATGGTGCTGATACCGCCATTATCGATATTACCGGGGTGCCCATGGTTGACACTTTAACCGCGCAGCACCTCTTAAAAGCTATCTCTGCAGCAAGACTCATGGGAGCAGAGTGCATTATTAGCGGGATTCGCCCGCAAATAGCGCAGACTATCGTTCACTTAGGTATAGAGCTGAATCGCATTTTGACAAAAGCTACCTTGGCCGACGCTCTGGCTCTGGCTCTTAAACATCGTGGTCTGACAGTACGGCCTATTCAAGAATCAATGATGCGTTAGGATTGAGGCCCATGGATAAAATTCCTGTTCTACAACTTGGTGATCTACTCTTAGTCACAATCCAAGTCGATATGCACGACAAACTTGCCCTTGCCCTGCAAGATGACCTGACCCGGAAAATCGCAGATTCTAAAATTAGAGGCGTCCTTATCGAGATTTATGCTCTGTCAATGGTGGATTCGTTCATTGGTCGTATGATCAACAACATTGCCAGCATGGCTAGGATTCTTGACGCCGAAACAGTGGTAGTTGGTATGCAGCCAGCTGTAGCTATCACTTTAGTCGAACTAGGACTGTCGCTGCATGGTGTGCGAACTGCATTGAACGTCGACAAGGGAATGGCCCTACTTCGGACTCCGCTCGGTTCTGTGGAAGGTTATTCAGATGCAAGTCGAGAAACATGAGACTTTCGATATCTTAGTCGAAAGCGATATCGTTGAGGTGAGGCAAAGAGCGCGGCAGTGGGCCATCGAGCTAAAATTCGGAATAGTGGATCAAACGAAAATGCTCACGGCAGCGAGCGAACTCGCGCGCAATACTCTCATTTATGGGGGTGGAGGACGAGTATATTTTGAGATGCTTCATGACGATTTGAATCGATCAGGTCTACGACTTACCTTTGAAGACGAAGGTCCAGGAATTCCAGATATAGATATCGCCATGGCCGACCATTATTCAACTGGCGGTGGTCTTGGTCTCGGCCTAAGTGGCAGCAAACGTCTGGTCAATGATTTCCAAATCAAGTCTGAGCCTGGTTTGGGGACACGTGTTTCCGTCACGCGTTGGAAGTGAGATTTTATGTATTTGGGACGATTACTGCCAATTAATGAGATCAGTCAAGTGGGAGAGGCGCGGCGCTTGATCCAGACTTTAGCCCAAGAAATAGGCTTCGATGTCAATGGGCAAGGCCGGGCCGCGTTACTTATGAGCGAAATTGCTCATAATACTCTTCTTCATGGTGGAGGCGGAGAAATCCTCCTGCATGTGCTTGAGCAAGGAGCAAGGCGCGGGCTTGAAATTTTGTCGATCGACCAGGGCCCTGGAATGTTCGATATCGAGGCTTGCCTCCGGGATGGCTTTTCGACGAAAGGTACCCAAGGCACTGGGCTAGGGACTATCGCACGGCAAGCGGATAAGTTTGAGCTGAACTCTGACACGAAAAAAGGCGTCGTGCTTTCGGCTCGACTTTGGTCGAGGCCAGCTGAGGAATCATCTAATCTCTGTGAAGATTTCACAGCTATTCAGCTGGCTTACCCCGGCGAGTCGGTGTCTGGTGACGCTTGGGGTGCCTTTCATCAAAGCGAGCGCAGTATCTATGTTATAGCGGACGGTTTAGGGCATGGTCCCGCCGCTGCTGAGGCTTCTCTTGAAGCTATCAATGTTGTCCATGAAAATCAGTATTTGAAGCCTAAGCCCCTACTGGGAATGGTCCACCTCGCCCTCAGGCGCACACGCGGCGCAGCAGTTGCTATTGCTGAAATAGATCACGTCCGGAATACGCTGACTTTTGGCGGTATTGGTAATATAGCAGGCAAAGTCTTCACTCACGAAAGTGTGAAAGGATGCATATCGCACGATGGAACTGCCGGATACCTCAGCCCAAAGACCTACGAATATGAGTATCCCTGGTCGAGTCAGAATATTTTGGTGATGCATTCGGATGGTCTCTCAAGTCGCAGTTTTATGACGATGGATAAGGCCATACACTCGTGCAGTTCAAGTTTGATCGCGGCATGGCTCCTGCGAGATTGTAAGAGGGTTCGTGATGATCAAACCCTTTTAGTAGTTAAAGGGCGAAGAGACCGCAGTGTCGATTCAGAACTAAACTGAGATACCAGCAGCGGATGGATCCGATGATCAGCATTTTGAAAATGGAAATTCGCCTCGAGGAGGATCTGGTTTTTGCCCGGCATAGGGCCAGGCAGATTGCGGAACTCCTAGGACTTGATAGCCTCAGTCAGACACGAATAGCTACCGCGGTATCAGAAATCGCCCGCAACGCATTCCGTTATGCTGAGAGCGCCAAAGCGATTTTTTCCCTTGATTTGTGTAGTCCCCAAACCTTCTGGATTTCAATTGAAGACAAGGGCCCAGGCATCGAGAATCTGCCTCAGATACTCAAGGGTCAGTACCAGTCGCAAACAGGAATGGGTTTGGGATTGACTGGTGCTAGACGGCTCATGGATCATTTTGAGATCGATTCCATACCGGGCCATGGGACCAAGGTGCGGCTCGGCAAAGCCTTAGCAGTTAAAGCCAAAGTTCTTTCTGCACAGGACCTTGGTCTTATTGCGGAGCAGCTGCTTCGCTATGCGCCCAAAGACACTTTCTACGAGCTCAAGCAGCAAAACTCTGAGCTCCTCCAAGCGCTCGCAACACTCGCCAAACGCGAGCAAGAGCTGGCTGGACTGAATCGAGAACTCGCAGACACCAATCGAGGGGTTATAGCTCTCAATTATGAGCTGGAAGAAAAGGCCTTGGCTGTTCGCGAAGCAAGCAGCGCAAAGTCTAACTTTCTTGCACAAATGACCCATGAATTTCGAACGCCTGTCAACTCAATTCTCTCACTGACTCGCATACTCTCCAGCAGTGATAGCCATGATGGAGAGCTATCGCTGGAGCGGCAAAAGCAAGTCGGCTTTATTCGGCGAGCTGCTGAGACTCTCTCTGAACTGATCAACGATATCTTGGACACCGCGCGTGCTGACGCCGGAAGACTTGACATGCACCTCAAAGAAGTAAATGTAGGCGAGGTGTTCGGCGCTCTCCGTGCCATGTTTAAACCACTTCTTCTCGTCGATAAGAAAGTTCAACTGACTTTTATTGATCCCCCTCCCGATTTTCCTAATTTTTTTTCTGATGAAGGGAAGTTTGCGCAGATTATGCGGAATTTCGTCTCAAACGCGCTGAAGTATACTGATGAGGGCTTTATTCAGGTCGAAGCGAATCTTCTGGCAGATGGGCAACTTAGATTTGTGGTCCAAGATTCAGGGATTGGTATTGAGGAGAGCAATCTCACTCGCATCTTTGAGGACTTTACGCAGATTCCAAGTGCTCATCAGCGACAGAATAAAGGCACTGGACTGGGTCTGCCTTTGGCGCGTCGACTGGCTGAGTTTCTAGGCGGCTCCGTGCTGGTAGAAAGTTCTTATGGCCAAGGTTCTACTTTCACGTTAAATTTGCCACTTGTCCCTCCAGACGTAGTGGCTGGAGATTTAGAAAAGCTGTATGCCGCTCGAAAATAGGTGCCAGCGAGTTTAGAGAGCATCAATTCCCCGACTCCTCCTACCGCAGAGGTGCTAAAATTTCTCGACGATGGCGGGATCCGAATTTTTTCCAAGGTCAGTTACTCAAGCTCAACTGTAATGGAAAAAAGTGGGGATGAGTCGGCGAAAGGAAGACCAGATTCATGGAGAATGTCGGTCGAAAGCGAAAGGTTCTCGTAGTCGACGACGACGAGGGAAATCGC
>JBGSTX010000288.1:0-7344 GCA_041736305.1 Oligoflexus sp.
GCAATTGCTCGAACTCGATTCCCACGGCTGCAAAAAGGTCGAGAGCCGTCCGAGTCCTATAGTCTTTGACATAGAATATTTTTCGCACGTTGCCGAGATTGATGAGACGCTTGGCGCAAGCGGAGCAAGGAAGGTGTGTAACGAACACCAGCTTTTCGATCAGACGCGGGCTATCACAGTTGATAACCGCATTTTCTTCCGAGTGCAGACAACCGCAGTTGCCCACTTCGTCACGATCACAAGAATTGGGCAGACCTGTAGCATTGCCATTGTAGCCTATAGCCAAGACTTTTCGGAAGTCTGTGCTGGTGATGACAGTGCCGACGTTCAAGCGAACGCAGGTCGACCGCCTTGCCAGACTGAAGGCAAGATCCATGTAAATTTCTTCAAATTTAGGGCGCATAGGCCTTCCTCGTCGGGACACTCTGGCCTTCACATACCCGGCTCCCCTCAGTTTGACAAGCGAAATCAGCTTTTCTTCCGCGAAAGCTTCTTTAAGAATTCCGCAGCGACTTTTTTGTCATCAAATGGAAAAGATTCTTTACCAATCAGCTGATAATCTTCATGACCCTTGCCAGCGATCAGTATGGCATCGCCTGGCAGCGCTTCGTTGATAGCAAAAGCTATCGCCTGCCTCCGATCGACGATCGTGAAGGCACGCAGAGGTTCCTTCAATCCAGCTGCAATTTCTTCGAGGATGGCTGCGGGGTTTTCTGAACGAGGATTATCGGACGTAAGCACGACCCGATCAGCTCTTTCTTCAGCCAGCTTACCCATGAGGGGACGCTTACCGCGATCGCGATCTCCGCCGCAGCCGAAAACCACCCATAGCTGCCCCTTGCAAAGTTCTCGCAGCTTCGCGAGAGTTTTGTCGAGTGCATCGGGCGTATGGGCATAGTCGACGATGACCGCCAGCTCAGCAGCCACGATAGGCTCAAAGCGTCCTGGAACGGGACTTATGCGAGGCCATGCGCTACCGCTGAGGGCCAGGCCGCAGACGCTCTCAACGAGCGCAAAGGCAGCCGCGAAATTATCGAGCGCGAAATGACCTCCGAATTTCAGAGTTCCCGTCCAGATATGCTCAGCGCGCATCATGCTGATGCGGCTTTCGGCAAGCGTCATACTCTCGATTTGATAGGCTAGATCGAGCCCCTTTTCTGCAGCCGGACCATAGGTTCTGCAGCCCACTTGCTCCGCCTCCGCTGGTCGCCAGCTACCGAGACTCGACGACAGCCAAGCTGCGGCTCCAGGGCGTCGGCGCTTCGTGAAGAGTTCCCACTTCGCCGCAAAATATTCGGCCATGCTCGCATGAAAATCCAAATGATCGCGTGAAAAGCTGGTGAATGCAACGCCATCGAAGCTCAGTGGGCCTAAGCGCTTTTGAACCATGGCATGCGAGGAGACTTCCATCGCTACCCAGCCGATTCCTCTTTCGCGGGCCAGCGCCAGATATCGAAAAAGATCATCAGGGTCTGGAGTCGTGTGACTAGCGGGAAACTGCTCATCACCGCAGTAGACACCGAGGGTACCGAGCGTGAGACAAGGCAGCCCGAGACCCAAAAGAATCTGGCGAATAAACCAAACCGTCGAGGTTTTACCGTTGGTACCCGTGACGCCGAGAAAGCGCAATTTATCCTGAGGATCGCCCCAGCGGTAGGCGGCGAGGTGAGCCCACGCTTCCCGGCTATCGCTGACGAGGCAACTGAAGCTACTGCGCTGAGCAGTGACGTCATGCTCAGCTCGATCGTAGATTATCCCGAGAGCGGAGTCGCTCGCTAGCAGACTCGCCAGATGTTCATGGGCATCGGTCTTCACTCCCCGATAAGCGATGAAAATACCGGCTTTTTCCACGCGGCGCGAATCGCTTGTATACCCTGCAAAGGTCTGCTGTGGATTGGGCATATGAAACCGCAGCAGTAGTCCAGCTTTTTTCAGTAGGGCGACGATAGCCTCAGCCTGCAGCGGCTGTTCGCTTAGACTCATCTGACATCCTCTCGTCGTGCTCAGCGCACTCTTGAATTAAATAGCGGTTTAATACCCTGCCAGCATTTCTGATAGTCGGTCTGCAAGAGCCCTCCTTCAAGCGCAAAACGAGTCGGGCGGTAGAGGTAGGAAGATTCAAACATGAAGGCCAGGGTCTGCTCGAGATACTGAGGCTTTAGCTCTGCCTGGCTCGCCTGTTCGAAGGCCTTCGCCTCCGGCCCGTGAGGCAACATACAGTTGTGAAGACTGCCTCCGCCGGGCACAAATCCACCGCTCGGCTTGGCATCATATACGCCGTGAATCAGCCCCATATATTCGCTCATGATATTGCGGTGAAAATACGGAGGTCGGAAGGTGTCCGTCGCCACCATCCAGCGAGGTGGAAAGATGACAAAATCGACGTTGGAGTTTCCATCGTGCTCGGTAGGCGAACTCAAGACGGTGAAGATCGAGGGGTCGGGATGGTCGAAGCTCACGGTGTTAATCGTGTTGAAGAGACGAAGATCGTATTTGTAAGGGTAGTAGTTCCCATGCCAGGCGACGACGTCGAAGGGTGAATGCTCCAAGACGCTTTCGAAAAGCCGCCCGTCGAACTTGAGGTAGAGCCTATGCTCTCCGCTCTTCTCTTCATAGGCTGCCGTTGGCGCGAGAAAATCGCGGGGGTTGGCAAGTCCGTTCGAACCTATAGGTCCAAGGTAAGGCAGAGTCAGATGCTGGCCGTAAATCTCGCAGATGTAGCCGCGGGCACTGCCATCCGGAAGGTTCACCTGAAACTTCACTCCACGCGGCACCACGGCGATCTCTGATGGTTCGAGATCGATAATTCCGCATTCGGTCTTTAGTTCCAAACGCCCATCTTGGGGAACGATCAGAAAATCGCCATCGGCATTGACGAAGGCGGAAGCAGAGGCATCCATCGATCGATTACAGGCGTAGAGGTGAACAGAGCTGCCTTGACGCATACTGGCGTCGCCGTTGCTGGCCATGGTCAGCAGGCCTTCGACAAAAGTTTTTGGCGCGGAAGCCGTTGGCAAAGGCAGAGGATCCCAGCGCAGCTGGGCCGCCGGGATCGGCGGTACTAGCTGCGGCGCCGTTTCTAAGCCCCCCTTATCGATGGCCTGAAATGCGCCGTGCATGACCGAAGGCCGGATCCGGTAGAACCAAGATCTGAGATTTTCGTGGCGTTTGGCAGTAAAAGCGGCGCCCGAAAGCAGTTCAGCGATCAGTCCATAGGGCGGTCGCTGCGGCGAGTTGCGCCCATGCGGCAAAGCACCTGCTAAGGCCTCGCTACTGAAGTGATTACCAAAGCCATTCTGGTAAATTTTATCGCTCTTTATACTCATAAAACCGCCCCCTGTTTCTGCCTATTCGACGAGGAAGGGACCTTAGCAAATAGCCCATCCCCTGCCAAGCGGGGCAGGATGAGCGCGTGGACTCGCACAGGTTCCCTCAGGTTTTTCGTGGTACTGCCGATGAGACCCTTAAGCCCTCAAGGGAAGTTTTCCTCTATGGAAGGTTAAGCTATGAGATCAATCGCTCTTCTGATGATAAGCCTGAGCGCCCTCTGCTTCGCTTGCGAACCTCGCAAAAGCAGTCTGCTGCCGTCGCGCTCCAGCAAAGCCAAGCCCGAGGCGGAGTCGAAAGTCGAGCTACAAGCCCGCGCGCCGCTACCAGAAACTGGACCCGGAACCGAGACCGAAGCTCCGCTTTCCGATGTGGAAGTAGGCGATCTGCAGAAGGTAAAAGAAGAGGCTCTGGATCGGCTCCGCCACGCACCAATAGGTAAGAGCCCAGCTCAGGCTAAGCAGCTTCTCCGGCGAGCGCGCGCTTTGGTCCTCGCAGATAATATTCCCGAAGCGCAAGAATACTATCTTGTTGCCTGTCAAATGGGACAAAACGAAGGCTGCCACAAGTTTGGATGGTATGAAGCAAAAGCCGGCAACTGGCGCAACGCCGGCCAGTTCTACAAGACCGCTTGTTCAGGCGGAATCAGCAAGAGCTGCAACAATTTAGGACTGCAGCTCGAGAAGCAGAAAAATTGGGAGGCTGCTCTGGACCTCTATGCCCAGGCCTGCCTCGAACGGCACACTGTTTCCTGTGAAAATTACAAGCGTCTACGCGAGGAGCGATTGAAAACTCGCTGAAGCGCGCGAGCTTTGAATTTCATTCATAGACTATCGTCGACATCCTCTTCCTCCTCCTCATCGATCGCCTGCCCGAGTGGGTTACGCTGTCGGTCGAACCAATCGAGAATATCTCCAACAACTTGATCTCTTTCAGCATGCAGTAGCATGTTTTGATCCATTCCCTCATAGCTCAAAAGCGTTTTATCCGCGGCAAGAACAGCCTCCTGGAGTTCTTCGGTCAGCTGCAGCTGTCGCGCGCTCGCTTGCCGGCCTACCAAGGTAAGGAGCCCATAGTTGAGTTTCGCGTGCAAGCTTCTAAGTTCGGCACAGGCACTGACAATTTCTCGCACTGTACTGAGCTTGAGCGAGCCTCGGAAAGCAAGAGCATCGTCTTTGAGTGGGCCTAGAAGTTTGGGCTCGAGCCAGCTGCTTTTGGCTGCTGGCGCGAAATCCTTGCCGGAAAAAAAAGGCCCTGAAATTTGGAGCAGCGTCCGCTCCATCCGGCTGAGCGGAAGGTCGAGGAGGGGACCGCAGAGGACCAGCCCTTGCAGGCGTGGCTGACGCATAAAAGCGAAGCGGGCAGCGATGAGAGCACCCAAGCCCTGGCCGAGTAAAAAGATATTGCCAGCCTGCTCGGATTCGCGATCGCGTGCTCGGGCGAGAAGGAGGTCGAGGTCATCGAGAAAGTCATCGAATGCGCCGATGAAAGCTCGGTCCCCCGGAGATTTGCCATGTCCTCTCAGGTCCATCGCATAAACGGTGTAGTGCTGACCCGCCAGCCTTTCAAAAACAGACTGATAGATTCCGACATGCTCACCATAGTCATGTACTGCAATAATGACGCCTTTTGTGGCTTGGCTCTTGTAAATTTCGCAGTAAAGTTCGAGGCCATCATAAGCTTCGAGAGTCTCAGCCAGTTTTCGGCAAGACATGAACTATCCTCCAGAGGAAGGTGAGGGATCTTCTATTCTTCTCACACATCCGACTGTTTGGCCATAGAAGACCTCGGACTCGAGCGGCCCGCGTTGAGCAAAAAGCTATGGGAGGATCAGGTGAAAAAGAGTAGACTCCGACGCCGTGCCGACCTTTATACGCTCAAGAACAAGGGTTTCATGCATGCGATACCAAGATATCAAGTGGGAAGACGACGATTCTGATTTTGATAAAAAAGGCGAGAAAAAAGCCGAAGAACTGTCTTTCGCCGATTTGCTGCAGCAGGAATCCGCTGATATCGAAGAGCTCGATATTCGGGTCGGCCGTCAGGTAACCGGCGTCATCTCAGTCATCAGCAGTACCTCGGATAACGTTCTGATAGAGCTCGACGCCCAGCACACCGGGGTCATGGACAAAAATCAGATCGTGAATGAAGAAGGTGAACTTCAATATCGCGTCGGCGATAGCATCAAAGCCTACGTGGTCTCGACCAGTGGCGATGAGATTCACCTCAGCCTAAGGATGAGCCAATCGAAGATGGCTCTCGATGATCTCTATGCAGCTCGCCAAAACCAGCTACCAGTCCTCGGCAAGGTGGTCGGCGAGAACAAAGGCGGTTTCGAAGTAACGATCATGGGCAAAAAAGCTTTTTGCCCCGTGTCGCAGATCGACAGTCGCTTCGTGACGAACAAACTCGAGTTCCTCGGCAAAGAGTATGTGTTCCTAATCGAGAAAATCGAGGAAGGCGGCCGTAATATAGTCGTCTCCCGCGCCAAGCTTTTAAAGCGCGAAGCAGAAGAGAAAATCAAAGAGTTGGAAGCGCGTCAGGATCAGGAGATCATTCTCGACGGCACCGTCAGCGATGTCCGCGACTACGGAGCGTTCGTCGACATCGGCGGCTTCGAGGGCTTCCTGCACGTCTCGGAGATGAGCTACACCCGCGTGAGCCGGGCTCAAGAATTTTTGCAAAAAGGCGACAAAGTTCGGGTGAAGGTGCTCAAGATCGAGACCACCGCCGAAGGCAAGCGTCGCATCAGTCTAAGTATGAAAGCGATACAGGAAGACCCCTGGTCAACTGCCGAGCAGGATCTCGAACGGGGCAAATCCTACAATGGGAAAGTCATGCGTCTCGAAACTTTCGGTGCCTTCGTACAGGTACTGCCGGGTATCGAAGGCCTGATCCATGTCTCGGAGATGGCCTGGGATAAGCGCGTCAATCATCCCCAGGAAATCCTCAAAGTCGGCGATACCGTCAGCGTTCGCATCCTCGATATACAGCCGGCGACGCAGAAAGTTTCGCTGAGCCTTAAAAATGTCGAAGAGGATCCTTGGTTGCATCTAGAAGAGCGTTTCCCTCTGCAATCGACCGCGACCGGTACCGTGCAGAGTCTGAAGGGCTTCGGCGCATTCGTGCAGCTGGTTCCAGGGGTGGTCGGGCTATTGCCCGTTGAAATTCTGAAGAAAGCCTATGGCGAGTCTTACAAGAAGAAGGCTTCACCTCCGCAAGAACTCACCGTCGTCATTCGCGAACTCGATCTGGCTGGTAAGAAAATCCTCTTATCCTTGCCTGACATCAAGGACGACAACGAAGATATCCAGGCTTATCATGAATATATGCAGAGTCAGGAAACGACGAAGAAGAAAGAGCAGCCAGCCCCGACCGGCAGCTTCGGAGCGCTCTTAGCCAAGTCGCTTGAGAAAGCCAAGAAGTCCTGAAAGCACAGACCAAAGAATTTTGACTAAATATCGAGTGGAGAAGTATCGCGATGCATTTAGAAGACTTTATCCGAAATGTCCCTGACTTTCCTAAGCCGGGGATCATGTTCAAGGATATCACCCCGCTGCTCAAAGACCCCGAAGCTCTCTCGCATACCTATCGCGCGATCGCGAGCCAGTACAAGGAATCCGAAGTCGATATCGTCATCGGTGCCGAGAGCAGAGGCTTTCTCTTTGGAGTTGGCGTCGCGCTACTTCTCAATAAGGGCTTCGTGCCCATTCGCAAACCGGGCAAGTTGCCTTCGGCCGTGTACAAGCAGACCTACGAGCTTGAGTACGGCACGGATTCACTAGAAATTCACCGCGATGCTATCCGTCCAGGCCAGCGCGTCCTGCTGGTCGACGACTTGCTTGCTACCGGTGGAACGGCGAAAGCTGCCATCGAATTGGTCAAGAAATGCGGAGGCATCATAGTCGGCTGCGCTTTTGTGATTGAATTGAATTTTCTAGGTGGGCGCGAACAGCTTTCACCCTATCCGGTGCATAGCCTCATCCGCTACTAAATACGAATAATCGGGCACCCATC
>JBGSTX010000322.1:0-30161 GCA_041736305.1 Oligoflexus sp.
AGCTGATTACTTTTGCTAAGCCCGCTGAATTCGAGAAACTCATCGACGTCAATCTGAAGTCGACCTTTCACTTGACCAAGGCCGTCTCGCGGGTCATGATCAAACAAAAGTCAGGTCGCATCATCAATATTACCTCTGTCGTTGGCCACCTTGGTAACGCCGGCCAAAGTATGTATGCAGCGACTAAGGGCGCTATCACGGCTTTCACGAAGAGCATAGCTGCGGATCTTGCACCCTTCGGGATTCTTGCCAATTGCGTCGCGCCTGGCTTCATCAAGACCGACATGACCGGAGAATTGCCTGCAGAAGCTCAAGAAGCAATTCTCGGCCGCGTTCCGCTGAAACGTCTTGGTACTCCCGAAGAGGTGGCGGCGTGCGTCAGCTTCTTAGCTTCGCCAGGTGCCAGCTACATCACGGGCTCGACCATTCACGTCAATGGTGGGATGTACCCCAATTGAAAGAGGAGAACCCTACCATGCGTCCAGCTACTTACATTCACGCTTTAGGCCATTATCATCCTGAAAATGTCCTTGAAAATAGTTTCTTCGACGAGTTGGACATCGGATCACAGGGCGACTGGGTTGAAGAGCGAACGGGCATCCAGGCTCGTCGCAGCGTCTTGCAGAAGGATGACATCCGGGCACTGAGGAGCGGTGACAGCACTTTAGAAAAGCTGCGAGCCGAAGGCAAGGTGCTACCGATTTCCGATATGGCCGAGCGAGCCTGGGTCGTGTTGAAGGAACGTTATCCGGAACTGAAAGTCTCGCAAATCGATGCTCTGATTTGCGGTACCTCGATTCCTGACTACGCGATTCCTGCCAACGGCAGCACGATTGCCGCTCGCTTGGGGCTCGGTTGTCTGGCTTTCGACGCAAACTCGGCATGTAGTTCATTTGTGCTCGATCTGCATCTGGCACGGAGCCTCATCGCCTCCGAAGCTCATAAGAAAATCGCGATTTTTAATCCCGAACGATATTCTCTGCGGGTCGACTTTCGGGACCGGAATTCCTGCATCCTTTTCGGTGATGGCTGTGCAGCGGCTCTGGTTTCTTCCGTTGCCAAACCCGGATCCCTCAAAGTGATCGATACTCTTATAGCCTCTGACCCTGCCGGTTACGATTTAGTGAAGATCCCTGAGCATGGACTCTTTTCGCAAAACGGCAAAGCCGTCCAAAAATTTGCAATTACTAAAACGATCGAAGCTACCGAGCAAATCCTCGCAAGGAATAATCTAGCTCCGAGTGACATTCAGTACTTCACTGGTCACCAAGCCAATCTGCGCATGGTGACATCCGCAGCCGATAGACTTGGAATCTCCCCTGATCGCCATCTTCACAATGTCGCTCAACTCGGCAATCAGGGTGCGGCGGGAGCACCAGCCGTACTTTCCATGCATTGGGATCTCTTCAAACCCGGAGACTTGATCGTTCTAGCGGTAGTGGGAAGTGGATTGACCTGGGGCTCTGCCCTATTGCAAAAGGTATAGTGTCGGGTCACGTTCCGCCCTTGGTTTCGTCCCCTGACATCAAAGGCGCCAGTCTGAATAAAATGGCTTGGCGCCCTACACCTGAAAGGGGCTCGGCATGCGGATATTGCTTTCCTCACTTGCGGCCGCAATGATCTCGGTTTTCGTATATTCCTGCTCAACTACTCCTGAAACTAATCGGACCCAGCTCAGTCTCGTACCCGACGCCCAGGTCAACGCCCTCGGTGAAGAAGCCTATAAAGATCTTCTGTCCAAGTCTAAGCTTTCGCAAAATAAGGCGCTGAACGAAGAAGTGAAAATAATTGGTCAACGCATTGCCAAAGCGAGTGGGGCCAATTTCGACTGGGAATTTAATGTGCTCGACGATCCCAAGACCGTGAACGCTTTTTGTTTGCCTGGCGGCAAAGTCGGCGTCTACACGGGGATTATCCCTATAGCTGAAAACACCGCTGGCCTTGCAGCGATCATGGGTCACGAAGTTGCTCATGCAGTTCTCAGGCATTCTGCGGAGCGAATGAGCCAGCAGATGGTTATGCAGCTGGGAATGGCTCTGGCGACAGTCAGTTTTGCGAATTCTAAGTATAGGGATCTCGTCGCCGGCGCTCTGGGAGTAGGAACCGTTTATGGCATCACCTTACCCTTCAGCCGTTTTCATGAAGCCGAGGCTGATCGCTTGGGTCTCGAATATATGGCTAAGGCCGGTTATGATCCTAGTGAAGCTGTTCAGCTTTGGTATCGTATGGCCGAAGAAGGTTCGGGTGAACGTCCTCCCGAGTTGCTCTCGACTCACCCTGATCCTGCCAAGCGCGCTAAGGAATTGCAGGGACAGTTGCCTAAGGTGATGGCTATCTATCAAAACAGCCCGACCCGATCCACTATGCAGAAGCTTTAAAATAGGTCTTATGTCAAAAAGAGCCTCTGCTAAGACTGGCATGGAGGTACTTGCATTTGCAGGCGCTCTGAATTAGCCTGGGACCTCAGTTTTAGGGGGTCTTTTTGAAGCAGGTTGAACTGGCGAGTCTGGGACTTTATTATCACATTCCTTTTTGCAGCAGGCTTTGTCATTACTGCGACTTTGTGAAGACGGCGCTCTTTGATGGCGAACACAAGAGCCTCTACGTCGACGCCCTGAAAAGACGGACCGAAGACTGGTTTTCGCGTTGGGAAGAATGGGACTCAGATAGAAAATGCACCTCCGTCTTTTTCGGAGGCGGTACTCCCAGCCTCTTGGATCAGGAATATGAGCCTCTTTTTCAGACTCTAGCCCCTCACCTGGAGGAAGGGGCCGAGATAAGTTTGGAAGCCAATCCCGAACATATCTCGCGCCCGCGGCTGGACATCTGGAAGTCTCTCGGCATCAATCGCCTCTCGCTCGGTGTGCAGTCATTTCAGGAAGCTGGGCTCAAGTTTCTAACCCGCGAACATAGCCCCTCGGAAGCCGCCGTAGCTGTGAGTCTGGCACGTGAGCTTATCGCTAACGTGAATATTGACCTTATTTACGGCTGGCCAGGCCAGACGGTTTCGATGTGGAAGGACGATCTCGAACGAGCCCTCGCGCTGGGAGCGACTCACCTCAGCCTCTATTCACTGACCTATGAGGGCCACACCCCGATAGCCAGGCGCGTTCAGAGAGGAGTTCTATCACCCGCAGCGGATGATGCCCTTGTCGAGCTTTACGAGCTGGCCTGCGAGCGTATGGCGCGCGCGGGGATGATTCACGAAGAGGTTTCCAACTGGGCTTTGCCTGGCTTTCAGAGTCGGCATAACTCGCTATATTGGCATGGTTCGAACTATATTGGAATTGGTTCCGGAAGCCATAGCTATCTTAACTCACTGGGACCATGGGGACAGCGATGGAAGCAGAACTCTTCCTGGCGCTCATTTGCGGCCGTAAAGCCAGAGCCTCGTAGGCCTAGCTGTCTCGACGAACTTCTAGGCTTCTCGGACTATGAACTTGAAGAAGATCGTGACGCAGAAGCCTATATTTTGGAGACGATAAGTTCGAGTCTGAGGACTTTACGTGGCGTGAATCTTGATGCCTTATGCAAGAAAACTGGATATATATGGAAGCCCCGTCCCTCAGTCGTAAAAGCTTTTGAAGGGCAGCTCCTGACTCTCGATGCCGGAGGTCAGTTGAAGCTTAGGGAATCTGAATGGTTTCGCGAGAGCGCTTGGGCTCTCGAGCTCAGTCTGTCGCTTGAAAAGGGAATATCCTGACAAAGCCAGCTTAGCGTACAATATCGGAAAAACGAAGTCACCTTGTTAGAAGAAAAAGAGGCTTTTATGGAGCTGCTAAAAAAGTTACATGAAATTCGTCGCCGGACTGGAACGGCCCAGACTCTGGGACTTGAAGACTCCATTATCGAATCTTTCGCCAAGGTCGATCGCCAGCTGGTGCTAGCCATCGACGGAGCCTACGAAGAATTTCTGCGGCTTGAGAAAGAATTCGGGTCGAAACTTCTGCTCAATGAAGCGGAAATGATTTCTTATATACAAAGTGAATTCGTTAACTTCTATGAAGAAGACGCCATCAATCCCTACGTGAGCCTACAGGCTCAAGGACCTTGGCTGATTACGGTGCACGGTGCGGTCTTGCACGACTCGGGCGGTTACGGAATGCTCGGTTTCGGTCATGCGCCCGAAAAAGTTCTCGACGCCATGGCCCAGCCCCACGTCATGGCCAATGTGATGACAGCAAATTTCAGTCAGAAGCGCATAACGGAAGCGCTGAACAAAGAGATTGGCCATACCCGCAGCGGGAAAGAAGCACCTTTTGCTCGCTATCTCTGCCTCAATAGCGGTTCGGAATCAGTGACCGTTGCGGCCCGCATTGCGGATCTGCAGGCTAAGGTGTTCAGCGATCCAAAAGGTCGTTATGAGGGCCGCAAGATCTGCTTTCTCTCCTTGAAAGGTAGCTTTCACGGACGCACTGAACGTCCGGCCCAGGCATCTGATTCTTCTGCAAAGAATTATCAGCGACTAGCGACTTTTCGCGAACAACGCTTGGTCACCGTTGAAGTCAACAACATCTCGGATCTGCAGAAGGCTTTTGCCGACGCGGATAAGAATGGATACTTCTTCGAGCTGATGCTGATGGAGCCGGTCATGGGCGAAGGCAATCCGGGGATTGCCATCACGCCTGCCTTTTATAACGAAGCTCGGCGCCTGACTAAAGAGCACGGAACGCTGCTTATGATCGATTCGATCCAAGCTGGGCTGCGAGCTCAGGGTTGCCTCAGCATCTGCGATTATCCGGGTTTTGAGAAGTCGGCTGCGCCTGACATGGAGACCTATTCGAAGGCGGTCAACGCCGGGCAGTACCCTCTGTCCATCTTAGCGCTCAATCAAACGACCGCCGACCTCTATGTGCGAGGTATCTACGGGAATACCATGACCACCAATCCACGGGCTCTCGACGTGGCCTATGCGGTTCTGAATATGGTGACACCAGAGCTGCGCACGAACATCAGAGAGCGAGGCGAAGAGATTCTGCAGAAGTTCCGCCTGCTGCAAAAAGAATTTCCTGGCGTTGTGACTGATGCGACGGGGACCGGATTGCTCTGCGCCTTGCACCTCAATCCGAACGGCTACAAGGTAGTCGGCAAGAAGGGAATCGAAACCTGGCTCAGGATGCATGGTATCGGCGTGATTCACGGAGGCAAGAATGCCCTGCGCTTTACCCCTCACTTTCGTATCAATTCCCTGGAGATTGATCTCATCATGGACAAGATTCGCCTGGCTTTGAAGCAAGGCCCCATCTACGTCTGATTGCTTTCCGCCGCTCCGCGCAGCCTCGCGGAGCCTCTCTCCTAGCATTTCCACCTTTTGGTCATTGATGGCATCTATAAGTTGGACGGCGAGGGTCATCCTGTCTTTCATAGAATCCCTGAGCAGCCTCGACAACTTGTTTCATGCTAAGTTAGCGCAAATCAAGACTAGCTTCCTTCTCGACTTTCCACTCTTAGGACTAGGCACTGAAGCACACAAAAAATTCTGGTAAAGTTCCGGGGCCGCTACTGGTCCCGAGATTTTGGTACCTAGGCCTAACTATCTACCGACTCATCATCCTTTTCAAATAATCTCTAAACGACTGCAGTGGAGCCGTGTTTGGTGTAGGCCCTCCGCTCTCAAGCTGAACCAGGTAGCCGTCAATCTCTGAAATAAGGGCTTTGACGCGTTCGGTGTGGGCTTCAGTCCCTGGTTTGTATTCGAATCGATGAGCCCGAACCTCTTCTGTGAAAGAGCCATCAGGATTGAAGGTGAAGAGGTAGTTGCTACGGCGATTTGGTGAAACAATCTTGTAGATAAATTCGGCCGGATCAGCCTTATAGGTAATAGTAAGACTATCAGATAGCATTACATTGAGGGCAAGTTCGACTTCTTGCCCAGGGATCCACTCATACTCGCTGCCTTGTATTGTAAAATCATCGGTGAGCGGAACCTCGAACTGAGGTCCTTGGTCTCCGTCGAGCAAACAAGTAGGAAATAGCAGGGCCTTCTCGTCTATTGCTCCGCGTAGCTCTGGGGTCAGCACATTTCGCTCAAGGTCCACAAGCCTGATGTGCCATAGGGTACCTGCAATGACCTTGAACTCAGGATTATCACAGCTCGCAGAAGTATTTTTTTCCCATTCGGCCATTTTCTCGAGAATATAATTGGCTTTGCCAACTAGATCGCCAGCATCAATGTGGTCTGCTGTCGAACACTCCATGTTTTCAACCCTATAATCCTTCACGATCTCAGTAATCACGATACTTCCATCGGGAGTAAGTGCTTCTCTCACTTGTGTACCAATCTTTTGCTGCAGGCTCGCTATCAATGAATTTGAGTCGCTTGCAACTTGCGCTTTAGTAAGGCCAAGTTGTGAGAAGGTTTTCTTGTTTTCGATAGATTGGGTTGGCGCAGAGGGAAATTCAGCAGTTTCAAAGTATTCTTCAGTGATAGACTCTTGGTATGTACCAATACAATCTCCTCTATAAGTTAGCTTACCTCTATTTTTTGAACTCCAGTCTCCAGTAGTGTTCATCTGCGGATTGCTAAAATTTGGATTTGAAGCAACGATGCCAGCCCCGTGCTCGGTACACATATTCATGTAATCTCTGAAAGCGCCCGCCTTTGACTCGTTTCGAGGTCCCTCTATAAAAACTGGGGGGATTTCGCGAGGCTCTTGAAATGTTCGAAACTTCTTAAGTTGTCTTTTAGCAACTGTCGATGACTCAACGACTATGGACTCCATAAGCGTCCAGCTTCCAAGGCAAAGCTGATTTTTTCCTCGTTCCTCGAGACTGGGGCTTGCGGATATGGCTAAGGAGCTCCATGTAGAGACCACTAAAACTGGAAAGTAGCGAGATAGCATACGATTATCCTCAGGAGGTGCTTGGCTTTAGGCTTAGCTTGTGGGACCCAATGCGCTTCAATTTAAGCACTTTTTCGCGAACCATCTAGGTCTTGCCTTGCCGAATGACTCGATATATAAACCAAGCCACACCAGCATTCCACGCTTATTTATCCGGGAAGAGACTGCCGCAAGATTGATGAAAGCAGCTGTGTGAATAGGCTAAACTAGGAGCTCACTATAATGATTCGACTTTTCTTCATAGCTGCTTTTTTCTTCACAGGATGCTCCGCTAAGAACGAAAAAGAGACATGGAAGATCAGTGAGATATCTGCGACTTGTCGTACGTCTTTTCAGACCAAATCTCTCTTCTTAAAGCTCAATCTTTGTAAGCAAGAAACGAAAATGCAGCTGCGGCTTGCAAATTGCCTCAGTGAGACTTGGACCAGCTGGAAAGCACAGACCGAAGCATGTCAAAGCGAGACAAAGTCAACGGCACTCAGCGCTTCTAGCTTCTTCCTCAATGAGGCCCTGAGCGAAATCGCTAGCCAACCGAATGTTGCTTCCCAGCAGCTTACAGAGCAGCTAAACGCTTTAGAGTTATGGCTCAGCTCGCTTCCATCCTCTCTTGATCTCTCAGAGTTCGAGTCTAGCTTTCAAAAAATCTATACCCGTGTGACTAAGCAGTCATTGAACGTGATCCTAGCTGATTCAGCAGGTCAAGAAGCCGAGGCGAAACAGGTGACAAACGCTCTGGGCCTGCTGGAAGCCGGCCTTGCCCAGAGGGACTCTGGAATTTATACCGATCTTTTTCTCATTCAAGGTCTCAACGATCTTCTTACCTCCATCGAACCAAAGCTTCTCGTTATTTTGAAAGTCCGTGAGCTTACCTGCAACTTCGGCCCCTGTGAAAATGAACAGAGTGGGCTCCGATCATTCCTCGCTGATGTCTCCAGCCTAGGGAACATTTGGAGTGAAAGTTCATCAGTCTTAACGCCTACCGGTATCTATTCCAAAGCGCAGCAGATTCTTGCTTCGAACCGTGAACGTCTGCAAACAGCTATTGCTCGCTACAGAAATGCTCTGCCATCAGGTATCGATAAGTCACGTCTCTACGATTTAGATCAGACGTTGGAACGCTTTCGCAGTTTCGAACAGGAGCTAAATTTACCCAAAAGTCCTGTCGCTAGTGCTCGTAATTTAGTCTTCGGACTCTCGCGTGAAAGTTCTGATCGCATAGCGAGTTATCTCTTTGATAACAGCCGTTCGCTTAAGATTCTTGCGTCGGAATACCGGGGGGCAACCCGAGAGGCTCTTCAGTCTCTCAAGCAAAACGTCTCAAATAAGCTAGCGCTCAATGCGGTCCTGCTCGAGCAAAGTCTGCAAGTTCAAAATTTGGATAGACTTGAAAAAGAGATCTCTGGGCTGAGTTCAGCTTACCTCAGTGCCGAGGAAGAGTACGCTAAACTGCAGTCGAAGTTTAACCGCCTTGCCCTAAGCCCAGCAAGCCTCACCACCATGTGGGCAAGTGTGCCTCTCGCCGAAGGGGTTCAGGTTTCCGCTGGAGACGCTCGATATGACGCAAACTCGAACGATGTTTTGCTGCCAGACCTTGCGGTTCGAGCTTTTGATCTCCAGGCGGGTGAAGCTCTAAATATTCAAATCGAAGGTGAGTGGGGCCCTAGCTGCGCCCTGTCTCGATACTCTTCAGACCTAGATGCGATGAATATTCTTAGTGGCCCAAATGGATATATCGTGATCCAAAACCAAGGCAAAAGTCGAGTAGAGTCCAGGGAAAATTTTTCGAGATTTGAAAGCAGTGCGGGGAGCAGCGAACGGGTCTCAGTTTGCGGCAACACCAGCGTAACTAGTACTTCGGGATTGAGTAGCGTGAGCTCGAGTCTAACAAGTTCACTTTGCAGTGAAAACTTCCTGGGAACGAGTGCATCAAGTGGTTTCTCAACTTCTGATCGTGACGAGAATTTTCTTTCGTCCAACCTCAATCTGCAGGGTGGTATAACGCTACCTGATACCCCCTTCCCGAAACTTCCTGCTGGTGCTCTGATAGCCGTCACCAGTAGCGCCGAGGGGCGCAACTATCAAGTCCTCAATCGAAGTAGCCGAATTGAAGTTCGGGAAGCGTCTCGCGTTTACTTAGTTGTCAACGACTGCAAAGACCAGTCTCTCGCATCTAGCTCGAATCTAACACTAGATATCTACAAAATGCAGCTATCTGACGGGCTTGTTCGTAGTGAACTTCTGGTAGCTCTTGAAAGCATCAATAAACTCTATGAAGAAGCTATCAAGATATTGGCGACGGGAGTGGATATCGATGGTGAGCTGCAGCTCTTAGCACAGAAAGCGAGGGCAGAAATCTTTGCCCAGACTTCGACTTTTAGTCGCTTTGAGGTTGCCCGCCAGTACCTCGATCATCTTCTCCTATTTAAGACGCAGCAGCTGATGCGTAAAGCCAAGATACTCGATCGGTCCTATCGATATGCCGCTGAATCCGCCCGCTTTCAAAGCAGCTTTCGCGATGTCCAGTCAAATTTGACTCAAAATGATTTATTGATTCTCGAGCTGAAAAAAATTGCCGAAGATCTTTCAGTCGCCTATGTGGGTCCAAAGCTAAACGACAGTAGCAATCAGCTGATAGAACAGATACTGCCAGTCATTTTCTTTCAAGCTGACCAATCTGATCTGGAACCCTTTATTGTGAACTCTTTGAGCAAGCTTAAAGCGTCCGTTCGACTCGAAGCTGACCTCGGTGAGATGACAAGAAACATGGCCGATCTTATGAACGATCTCGGGCTGGCTCTGACACAGACCAATCAGTTCTTTCGCTACCGAAATCAATATGATGATGTCCTGATCGCTGTACCCCATCCTGAACTTGCGACGAGCGAGACTTTAAATCAAGGGACCCCTGCCTTGAGGGGGCGTTCCCAGCTGGCTCTGTGGCAGGCGTTGTTTGGGACGGCAAAGCAAGACCTCAGTCAGGTGGTGCTCCAGTTGGCAGCTTCGGAAGTCTACGGAGACCAGTTCGCCAGCGGTGGGATTTCCTGCAACTCCCGACAGCCAGTCATCGAGGATATCGCATTTGCTCTAGTTACCGACCAGACGGATCGTTCAAGAGATGATCTCAGGTCTAAAAGCCGAAACCTCGATTTTCCTGTCCGGATAGGCCCTGGTTTTGTTTTTCCTAGTCCAAGGGGTCCACTAGAATTCAAAGTCACTAATCCAAATGAAGGGATTAGTAACGCTCGGTACGGGATTGTGCGAAAAGATGCGTATGAAGACGCTTACGATTTTCTGCGGAGCCCACGCGACCTTTCAGGGGCAGGTAAGGGTTTGTCGCCTTTTGGCGATTGGAGTTTTCAAGCTGATTCGCTGAAGGCGTTCGTCAAGGCCAATCCTGAGCTTTTCTACCAGAATGCTTCCAAAGGAGCGCTCCTAGTTACGGACAGTCTGCCAGGTCCTGCTGAGCAAGAATTAAAAGATTTCTTTGTAGATGATTTCGGTGACTTCGAAGTTCAGCCCGCTACTGGATTAGAAGGTGCTGAGATCGGCAGCTTGGAAAAATTTCCCCTGCATATCACTGATATTCTGATTCTTATCCGATTCAGCAGTCTTACAAGTACCGATAGTCGTCTGATGAGCTGGATAGAGCCCTGTCGATAAACCAATGACGAGAGGGAGTTTAGAATGCGTTTACTTAGTCTGCTGCTGAGCCTTTTCCTGAGTACCCAAATCTTAGCTGAAGTAGCTTATGACGGGAGTCTCATGCGCCAGGCGACGGTGTTGAGCGCTCCAAAAGCAGGAACAGTCAGCGGTTCCCTCTCTTCCTTTGATACAGGCGTCGAAGACCGAGCGGCAGGCAGTCTCACCTATACGCTCCCCCTGGATTTTCGAACTGAGCGCGCACCTCTGCTAGCAGCTATCTCCCCTACTTACTCGATGCAGCAGGGTCTCAGCGAATGGGGACTTGGCTGGCAGATGAATCTGTCTATAAAACGGGTCCGCATCCTGGGTCATATTAACTACCGAGATGATCTCTTCAGCTCGCCTTGGGGATTGCTTGCCAAAGGAGCGGACGGCTATTGGTATCCTGAAGGACTTAAGAGCCGTATGCGCGTCAGGATAGAGCCGAAGTCAGCTACAGTCTACGGCCCCGACGGCGAGACCTACTTGTTCAATCAGACTGTCGAGACAGCTCTCGGGACTTACGCCTACTATCTCTCCGAGGTTCGAAATGTCACCGGCCGGAAGACCTTTCTGAACTACGAAAGTACTAAAAATCTAGTCTACCTAAAGTCCGTGCGCTATGGAGGTAGCGGAGAGCACTCAGCCTATTCAATTGATTTTATCTACGAAAACCTCGATCCCAGCCGGCATTGGATTTCGTTTAAGTCGAAGTTTTCTCAGGTCAATGATCGGGTAATCAAGCGCATTGTTCATAGATTGGGCTCGGGGACGATACTCTGGACTTACGAAATCGAGCACGAATTTGATGCTCTAAGCCCTCTCCATTTTTTGAAGAGTGTGAGTAGAGTCTTTCCAGGCGGGGCTCGAGAACCAGCCATTGTTTTCTCTTACGAAAAATTTGAAGCTGAGAAGGTACGCTACGAGAAGAGTGATCGCCTGGATTCAGTTGCGGAGCTGGGCCTGGATGCAGATCGGCTGGCGTTCTATGACTACAACAATGATGGGCTCATCGACCTCGAAAATTCATTAGACCATAGCTTATACCTCCAAGGAGCGAAGGGCTTTCAGCTCTACACCCGATTTGCAGCTGAAACGCAGAATGTCTGCTTAGGAGCTAATAGCTCTCTAAATCGAGCTCGACAGGTCATGCGAATTAGAGGTCTTGAAACAGAGCCTATGGTAGTACATAGCGACAGAGCAGGAAATCTCACTTTCTGTGAACTTGATGGAACCGTTAAAGCGAAGGAACAATTTGCTTTTAGGCCTGAACTCCACCGTAACGCTTTGCTAGTCGATCTCAATGGGGATCAGAAACCCGACCTATACCATTTGAAGGCCGATGGATACGCAGTCTATGCTAATCAATCTAGTTCGACCGCCGTAAGCTTTGCTCTTGAAAAATATGACAATCATAAGCCAACACCGAGCCTTTCTAGTCTCTGGGCTTCTGACATAAATGGTGACGGCATGACTGATATTGCCATTGTTGGGGGCTCGACGCTCAAAGTTTATATGGGGAAAGGCGACTTCGAGTTCACGCCGACCTTTCTCAGTATGCCTATCGAACGGGAGGATGGAAGTCCCTTCGATCCTACAACCTATACTCCGACTTTCACCGACGTTAACCAGGATGGCCTGGCAGACATCTTACTTACCGAGGGCAAAAGCCTTTATACCTTTATCAACTCAGGGCGCTCGTTTAAAAGGCTAAAGCTCGATACGTTTGAAATGCTGAGTTCTGAAGGAGCCGTTTTTACTCAAAATATTCTTGGGTCCGGCGAACAGATTATCTTTCGATCTGGATCCGGAGGAGTTCGTGCGGCCCGACTAAATAGAGCCAACACCAACCTCCTGCGTTCAATTGATGATGGCCGAGGGACGAGACTAGCTTTTTCTTATGACTTTCATTCTGCTGAGGGGACGCGTTTTTCGCTTGAGAAGATTCTTAGCACGATCAGTGTGCGACGCAGTATGGAAGGAGAAACAGTAAGCAATTTCAGCTATCAGGAGCCCTACTATCGGAGCGGAAGCCCCCAGCGCTTAGCATTCTCTCGCGTCACTATGCAAGATGCCTTGTCCGAAGAGGTTGCCGAATTCGACAACCGCGACTTTACCAGTGTTCTGCGATCAACTTCGGAAAGAAGCTTTGCGTTTCCTTCAATCTTTCTCAAGAAGAGATGGACCTACACGCTGAATTCGTTTCAGGGACTACCTAATTTGCTAAGGGACAAGGATTTTGTTTATTTCTATGATGCACGCAACGGCCAGACAAGCGATGCACTTACGTCCGAGGTCTTGTCTCACGATCCCTCACTCTGTGAGTCAAAAGTCAGAAAATCTAGGGAGGAAGGAACTTACAGCATAGCTAAGACCTATCTAAACCTCGCAGGAAAGAGTTTACACCTACTTTGTCTACCTGAAGCCGTCGAAATTTCAGAAGAGTCGGGATTCTTTTATAGAAGTCAACTCGCTTATAACGAAGCTCTGCAGATTAAGCAATTTGAGCTTATCGGGCGCCAGTCGAAGCAGCTTATGCAGACCGTTTCTTACGATGAACTCTTTCGGGTCAAAGCGATTACAGCTGCCGATGGCACGTTCAAGAACTACTCATACCTTGACGACAGCGACATGCTTACTTCGGTATCGGATTCAAGTGGAGTGGAGCTTAGTCGGGATGGATTGAATGAACGAGATCTTTTCACGATATTTTCAACTGGGAGGGGTAGTCTAAATCGATATACGCAGCATGCGGCCTTCGATACCTTTGATCGGTTGGGAAGGAGCTGGGATAGTCTTTTCGGATCACCAGAATCACCGCTCGCACAGCTCAATTACCGCTGGCCTACTCTAACGGCTCCCGGACAACTATTAAATTCAGCTACGAATTTGCAGGGTGGGCGCACATCTCAAATCGGGTTTGTTTCGGGTAGTGGGCAGACCATTGGCCGCTTGATTAAGAATGCTGATGAAAACTGGCTAGGTCTAGACCTTCAAGAACTCCTTCCTTCTGAGGCTACGACGCGGCAATTTGCTAAGACTGTAGTGGCACCTTCGCAGGTTGATTCGATATTTGGTGAGATTAAGAATCCTATCGCGACCATGACTCAAGGGGCTTTTGGCTTCGGTTTAAGTTCGGCACGGACTGTTCAGGACGGCGTTGAGATGCGATCCACGCTCAGCCTATCAGTTCAGAATGGGGCTTTAATTTCTGAGGAGCTTATCAATTCTCGAAGAGTGAAGAAGACAGGGTTTAATTCAGACCTGCAGAAGGTTTTTGAAATCGATGGAGAAAAAAATCGGTCAGACTTCACTTATGACACCCTGGGTCGATTGAAGTCTCTCAGGCTAGCGTCTGCTCAGAGTATGGATCTACTTTATGATGATTTAGGTCGACTGGAAGAGGTGAGATCCGCGCGGGCTGGAATTATGCGTTATCGCTACAATTCAATGGGTCTCGTTGAGAAAAAAAGCCATTTGGATGGATCGGGCCAGATAGTCTACGAGCAAGTAATGGCTTACGATGGCCAAGCGCGACCCATGTCTCTAGAAGCTGAAGCGGGTGGCAGGCGGACTAGCTACCAATATACTTATGATGGTCGTATGCCTGATGGAACGCAAGTTGCCAATCAGCTAGGCTTCTTGAGTTCAGTGGGTAGTGGTCCTTTTGTGAAGACATTTATCTATGATCTTAAGGGGCGCATCCAAGAGCAGTCTCTCAAGATACCAGAGCTTGGTCTTCATGTTCGAAAGGATATGGAACACGATGCCTTGGATCGCCCTGTTTCACTTGCCATTGAGGCCAGTACAGCAGGCGCTATGACTTCGTATCGACGGAATTACGAGTACGATACGCTGGCTAGACTGGAAACCATTCAGATGGGAGCAGGCTCTATTGGATTGCGTTACAATGATCTGAACGAACTGGACTCTCTGAGCGGAGCTGTTGATGTTTCTTACGTAAACGATAGCAAGACTGGGCGGCGTTTGGGCTTTCGAAGCAGTGGTGATAGATCTGTTTCTCTAGAGATGGCCTTCAGTGCATACGATGAAGTCGAGAGTGAATCTTATAAGATATCGGATCGGCCAGCAGATTTGAGCTTCGATTATGATAATCGCGGGTTCCTTCAAAATGCGACGGGGCTGGGAAATACTGAGTCGTTTGCCTATTCTCCTGATGGACTCATGAACGACAAGGCTGGTGCGGATGCGCTCTTTTCAATGGAGGGTGGTCCTGCCTATGAATTCGACCGTATTGGTCGCATGAGCAAGCGAGGTAGTACTCGTATCAACTATGGCTCGATAGGGCAGGCGGAAAGTATCGTCAATGAAAATGGATCTTTTTCGATCGTTTACGATGAGGGGCAGAAACCGTTGCTCATTTTTCGCTCGGGGAAACTCTATTATCTCAAATGGGAAGGCCTGACTTTCGTTAATGGACATTGGTATGAGCCTCTTACTGTCGGCTCCCATATTGTTGGCTGGATGCGGGATGGGCGATTTGAAGCTAAGTCCTATGATTTGCGGGGTACGATGGTTGGTGATAGCCCGACCTCGCCCTATGGTCAGAAAAATCTTGCGGGTAGCTCAGTGGTGGATTTTGCTGGTCACCCTTATATCCCTGAGATTGGACTCGTATCGATGGGTGCCCGCTTCTATGACCCTGAGTTAGGGCAGTTTATTACTCCTGATGCTTATTTTTTTGAGAATCCTGCCGCAGGAGTGAACAAGGTACTTGAGACGAATCTCTATACTTATGGCGTAAACAATCCTCTTAGTTATTCAGATCCGACTGGCAAATGGGCTGTTGTAGCTTTAGGTTTTGGCGCGGCCTTAGCAACAGATTTTTTCTTTAATCCTGAGGTTGCAAATTCCCCAGGTCGAGATGGCAATATTGATACATCAATGCCGCCTGAAACTAAGTTTGGATTAGCCATTGCGGGCACATCACTATTGAAAAGTGGTAATGCCTTAGTAGGTAGTCTACCGTCGAACATCAAAGCTTGGTTATCAAAGCCTCTCCTTGAGGGCGCGGAGACTGGGGCGTTAAAGATAGGGTCTGCAAGTACCTCGTACGCAGATTTTAACCAAGCTCGGAACGCAGCACTCAAGTGGCTCGAAGAAAGGGGATTTAAGGCCGAATCCCCTTCTATAGGAAAGTTTGGGGCTAATCAGGGACGTCCAATTGGTATGAAAATGTCAGAAAAAAATGTCGGCTATCGGGTAGAATTTGATGAACGTAACGGAGCTCATATTAATGTATGGGCTGGCAAAGAAAAAGGTCCTCATTTCCGATTTGAAGGTTCAGAATCTCAAGTAAACAAAATAGTAAAGCAATTTGAAAAGTCGAGGCCATGAATCACAAATCTTACGAAGACCAAATCCGCTCCACTTTAGAAAGTGACTTTATTTCCAAGTCGATTTTTGAGATTGGAGATTCAACCCCCGTATTTTCCAGAATGGGAAAAATTTTTGAGCCAAAAGGATCCAAGATTGATTGGGGCAAGGTCCCGGAATCGATCCAGGCTTATGAGAGCGATGAGAACCAATTCAATGCTGCTTGTCTTGAGTTTTTTGCGATGATAGTACAAAAATTTTCATTAGATGGAAGTCTAATCTACGTCGGCGACGGCAATACCGATTTTGCTATCTCTTGCTCTGTAGAAAAAATGAAGACTGTTTTAGGCGTTCTTTTAGAGGTGCCGCAACACCACTACTTGATAGGTGAAAACTTCGACTGGTGCTTTTGTTTTAGTTTTGAAGGAGATATGTCTTTCGGATTCAATCCCAAAAGACCAAAGTAAACTTTATCTCGCGGGTGCGCTAACCTCATTGCATTTTCCAAGCAGGCTATGGTGAATAAAAGGCGATATCAGGAAATCCCAATCAGGTCGGCCCAAACTACTACAAATTCGGCGCTCTTCAGCTTAAAAGCCTTGGCTAAGAGAGCCCTTTGCACTGAAGGCTAGGAATCCCCATCCATAGTCAGAGCAGCTTGCTAGCGCCAAGCTCTGAAGGTTGCGCATATATGCGCGAAATGAAATGTCAGATGCAGTTGGGTAATTCCTACTAGGCTGTCTTCTTCCGCATAATTCTTTACATACTTCCACTGAAGCGGTTTCATGAGAACGGTTACTAATTAAGGTGTGGCGTTCCGATTTTTGACAAAGACGTATCCCCGAATTATCACTTGCGAGTCTATAAAATCATCTTGTTAACACCGACCCAATTCATTGGGTGGTAATCGAGGGAAAAATTGTATGATACGAGCCTTAGCTGTTACTTTGGTTCTAGCGTCATCGAGTGCATTTGCTGGTTCCGTCATCGTTACGAATGCAGCCAGCGTAAAAAAGGTTGAACTATGCAGGGCAGGTGGCTACGCAGGTTGCTGGGCATTGAAGCCGGGCGAGACGAAAGGCCCAGATTATGTCCAGACCGATCGCGCCTTCTGGCTAAACCAGCCCCAGCAATCAAGGACCTTCAGTGTCACTGCTGAAAATGAGCGATACCTGATTGAAGAAGACTTTGATGGCAACCTCACCATGCGGTTTTTGCCATAGGTTTAACTGCCGGATTACTGCCAAAAAGGTTTCTAGTACTGTTGAGGCAGGATCAAGCCAGTATCTGCCTTTTCCACATCACGGAGAAGCGATACAGCTTTAGGTGCGGGAGCGACCGACGGAGATAACCCGAGTAGCGACTCGAGCTACCTATGAGTTCGAGGATCTACTGGGGGGAAAGTTCACTCCCGATACTTGGTGATGGAATAGATTGACAAGAGACTCAGTGGAGCTCCTTGCGAACTATCTTAAAGCAGCGGTGAGGCGTGCGATTCTTGTAATCGACCGGCACCGTTTTGCTGGTAATCTCTTCAATACTAAGATCGGTGAGAGCATCAAAGCGTGGTACAAAACGCTGATGGTTCGTCGAAAAATAGAGGACACCCCCAGGCGCCAGCACTTTGAGCGTATCCCGAATAAGATAGGGGTGGTCTTTAAGGACTTCAAAGTCGACCTGACCTTCTCGAGTTGAGAAAGAAGGAGGATCGAGAAAAATAAGATCCCAGCTCTGCTGCTGTGCCGCCGCCTCGCGAAGAAATGCTCGCACATCGCAGGGGATAAAGCGATGCCTGCCCTTGTTGAGTTCGTTCAGTTCGAGGTTAGCCTCCGCCCAGTTAAGGTAGCGACCTGAAAGGTCGACGCTCGTCGTGCTAGCAGCGCCTCCAAGCGCGGCATAGGCTGTAAAAGTTCCGGTATAGGCGTAGAGATTGAGAAAGTCGCGGCCGGCGCTTTCTTTGCGAATTAAAGCCCGCGTCTCGCGATGATCGGCAAAGAGACCGGTATCGAGATAGCTCCCGAGGTCGACCCAAAACTTGAGTTCGGTCTCATGTACGAGAAAGCGTTCAGGGTCATAAGAAAGCCGCTGATAACGGTCGCCAGTCTTGGGCCGAGTCGTTCGACGACGGAGATGGACCCTTTCGGAGGGGACCTCGAGGACCGCGGCCACTGCGGCGGCCATTGCTTCGAGCCACGATGTGCCCGAAGTTTGCTCGCGTACGTACTCGCCAACCACAAGATGTCCCTCGTACCAGTCAACGATTGCGCGTATTTCAGGTATATCCCAGTTGTAGAGCCGAAAAACGCCAATTTGGCGTTTGGCAAATCCGGCCTGCAAATGTTTATAAGTCTTTTTGACTTTGTTGGCGAGCATCGTGGCTTGCCGGGTAATGGTGGCCTCGTCGTAGGTTTTGGACTTTGCAGCTGAGTCCGAAGTTGAAGCTATGAATTTGAGCGACATGATCGGCTTACCTTTTAAGTGAAGAGGCGACGGCACCATTTCGAGAATCAATAGCTGAAATGCACAGTTTTTTAAAGCGAAGAAGGCGTCTTATCCAAGCCTTTGTTCTTTGACTCATGCTGCGCCTCGAGAGATAATTTTTTGGTCCAGCTACCTCCGGCCTTGCAGCTTCGCTCTGGAATTGAGATATCAAAATGCATTGAGCAGCGATTCCAAGCAGAAGAATTTGCCAAGCCAAGTTGATCGTGTGGGAACTGAGTGGTCAGCACCATGCCTGGTTCAGAGGTTGAGAACATGAGCTTCGATTCAAATCTAGTCGCGATGAAAAATGATCTGGAAGACATTCTGCGGAGAGACAAGAAATTTGGTCCTCTCCACAGCATTAGTAGCGCAGAAGACGACAATTTAGTTCTGACTTGGACCGAGCAGCTGCGGCCGAAATCCAAATCGAGCCCCGGCCCTTATCTTGAATTTATGGAAGCTATCTCGGACTGTCTTCTCAACTACGGCTACTGTCTGGTTGCCGATGATGGTGCGAGTGAAACAGAAAGAAATAATTACCTCCTCATTCTGCCTGAAGATGAATTTGATTCTGAGGATGAGGACTAAGCTTGATCCAGTGGCTCGATCCCTGGGTCGAAGCGCTGCTGGAGGCTTGAGTAAAGTTGATGGGTAAGAAAACGCGCATCCCGATCCGACCCTCTCTTTCCCGCGAGATGATCGTACATCCCGATCTCGACGCTGTGCGGGCTTCTCACGTCCAATCTTACGAGGAGCAGCGCCGGCGGCTTGGCAAAGCCACCGAAAGGTTGCGGCATTATTTCGATGTCGATCAGCCCGCTTTCACGCGCTGGTGGCAGGAAAGGTTCTCTCAAGAACTCCTGCTGCACATGCAGCTCGAAGACGACCATCTCAAGCTGCAGAGACTTTTATTCGAAGTAAACCAGTATAAGCTAGTCATGCAATGCAACTACGCCTTTGCCTATGCGGCGCTTACAGCATCTCTCGCGGACGGCACCCGCGAGCAGCTGATGCAAGAGGTCTACGAGAAGCTTAGGCAAGCAGAAGCAGAAGCAGAAGCAAAGGCAAAAGCTGCTAAGAAAGAAGAGCAGGACAAGGAGCGCCCAACGCGGCGAAGGATACAAGAGCCGAAGGGAAGAGCAGCGGAAGCGACGAAGGAAGCGAGTCCACAAAATCCAGAAGCCTCGTCCCTTGTGGATCAAACCGAATCCTATATCCGAAAAATATACCGCGATATAGTCCGGCTCCTTCACCCCGATGCCAACGGTGGCCGTGAGCCCTCCGAGGAGGAGAAAGTCCTGTGGACTGAACTACAGAACGCTTACCAGTGGCGGGACCTAGAGAGGATCGAGCAAATCTACACGACCGTGAAGGGGCAGGCTGCGCGCACCCTTAACTTCGCGAAGTTGCCGATAGGCGACATCATCGCGATGAAAGAAAGCCTGCAGGAAAAGCTGCAGGTGCTGACAAAGGAACTGCGAGGATATAAAAGAGAGGCTAATTGGAACTTTGAAAAGCGCCGGAAAGAACCAGGCTTCCTCCGGCAGCTGGCTGGAGCTATCGAGATTGAGCTTCGCGAGGAAACCTATGCGCTCCGTGAAGAGATCACTCGTCTCCAGAAGCAGTTCAAAGCCTGGGCAAAACCCTCCAGGTCCAGAAACTCCTCCCAAGCTAACGCCTAGGTCTTAGAACGACTCCGCCGAAAATCGACTGTTATCACTTCGCCCATAGCTTGGGGGGCGCTGCTTTCTTCAGCTTTCGTCCCCGCTTCGGCTTCTGCTTCCGCTTTTGCCTTCAACTCGCTAGCGAGGCGGACCTTCTTACTCAGATCCGCCTTTTCTTTTTTACCAGGCTGCAGTGCTTTATGCCGTTCTTTAGCTTTTTGATAAAGCTCGCGTCGCTGCACTTTGGCGGCTTCCTTGCGCGCTATTTCCTTAGGGTCGTTTTTCTTGAATTCTTTAGCGCGAAGATAAGCCTCACGGCGCATTTTTTTGGCAAATTCTTTTCGCGAAGCTTTTTTTTCTTCAAAGGATTCGTCTTTGCTCATGGGAGGCCCCTTTCTTCTGGCGATAAATAATCGCTTAGTTGGACGTTGATTCCTGATGCAGTGCGGTGAAGAGATTGAGGGCTGTTTTTTCACTCAGGCCCTTAATCGTCTGCAGTCGCTCCAAACTAGCTCCTCGCAGCTGTTCTATACTGCCGAATTCGATGAGGAGCCTCTTTTTGAGAGTGGGCCCAATACCCGGGATATCGTCGAGAACGGAGCTATGGGATATGGCCTGCCTTTTCTTTCGATGATAGGTGATGGCGAAGCGGTGTGCTTCGTCACGGATACGGGTAACGAGGCGAAAGACGGGGCTGCCTTCCTCAAGTTCGATAGGTAATTCCCTATCCGGTAGCACCAATCGCTCCTTACTCGAGCTGATCCTCTGCGCATCGTCCCGCGGACCTTTATCAAGCCGGCTCTTAGCTAGACCCACGAGCGGCAACCCAAGTTGAGGGAATCGTTCGAGCACCTGCATAGCCGCCTGCACCTGCGGCCTGCCTCCATCAATAATGAGCAGGTCAGGGAGATCGTCCTCTCTGACCCCACGTTCCAGACGCCTCTGCACTACCTCTCTTATTGAAGCGAAGTCGTCCGGAGTATCAGTAACCGTTTTAATTTCGTAGCGGCGGTAATGCTGCTTCGCAGGCTTACCCATGATGAAACATACGTCAGAGGCAACAATAGCCATGCCTTGCAGATTAGAGATATCGATGCACTCTATACGCTCAGGCAAGTGCGGAAGGTCGAGAGCTTCCTGCAAGAGCTGAAGCCCAACCTGAGACTGCTGCCGGGTATTTAGCTGAGTCTCAAGCTGATGCACGGCATTCCGCTCGGCGATGTCGATTAGATCCCGCTCTTCGCTGCTCTTCGCTGCAGTGATCGTGCTAGTGCAGGGGTTCGGTTGACAAATCACAGCCGCCAGATCCTCGCTTAGCTCAGATCGATCACGCACAAAAACCTTAGCTGGCACAGCCCGCTGTGCGTAGTATTGGAGAATAAATGATGCCAGGGCTTCTTGGGGGCTTTCCGCTGAACTCGGTACCATGAAGTGATCGCCACCTAGCATGGCGCGATTGCGTACGCTGAGGACATGAAAGGCAATATAGCCTTCCTTTTCATGAAAGCCGATCGCGTCGGCGTCGACAGTCTCATTCAGGATCGCCACCTGATGATCCTTCAGCTGCGAAACAGCCCGCATCTGATCGCGCAGCTGGGCGGCGAGTTCGTAGCGTTCCTTCCGTGCCGCTTCATCCATCTTCTTCGTCAGATCATTGAGCAAATCTCCAACGTTGCCTTCGAGCAGGGCGATCGCCGATTGCATGATTCCGAGGTAGACATCGCGCTCTATCGGCAAGGTACAGGGACCGAGACACATTTTCATGTGATAGTAATTGCAGGGGCGCTTGGCGGCCTTGAACTCGTGCGGCGAACAGCGAATCAGAGGGAAAATTCGGTAAACCTGCCTCAGAAGCATGCTGAGCCGCGAGGCGCTGCCGAAGGGGCCTATGTAGTGGGCGCCATCGTCTTTACGCCGCCTGACCTTTTCTAGCCGTGGCCAAGGATCTGCCAGGCATACTCTGAGGACGGGGTATTCCTTATCGTCGCGCAATAAAATATTAAAGCGAGGCTGGTGATGACGGATCAAAGTTCGTTCGAGCAGCAAGGCCTCAACTTCTGTCTTGGTCAACATCAGGTCGAAATCTCGAATGTCGGCAACCAGCGCCTGAGTCTTATAGCTGTGCTGCTTGGAATTCTGAAAATAGCTGGAGACCCGGTTCTTAAGGTTTTTAGCCTTACCGACATAGATGATAGAACCCTTTTTATCCTTCATCAGATACACGCCCGAGTCCTGGGGCAACTGTTTCAGCTTTTCTTCAACAAGAGTCATGTCGGTGTCTCGAGCCCTTCACCCGCGTAGGCTAAGAGAGTGTCTTTGAGGGCGGCTATAGTATCGCGAACCTCGGCTGCCTTCTCAAAATCGAGTTCGGCGGCAAGCTTTTGCATTTCCTTGGTCTTTTTCGTAATAAGCTTTTCTAGTTCGCGCTGGTTCTTAATATGATGTTCTTTCAAAAGACCTTCGACCGCTGCCTTAGGCCGTCGATGGTCGTCGCTGCTGATGCCGTAGATTTCTCTAAGGCCCGGTTGCATCTCTTTTTTGATCGACTGCGGAGTGATGCCGTGCAGGGTATTGTAATCTTCCTGGATCTTGCGACGGCGATCGGTTTCATCAAGGCACTGGCGCATGGCATCTGTAATTCTGTCTGCGTAGAATATCACGCGCCCATCGGCGTTCCGCGCGGCACGACCGACTGTTTGGATGAGCGAAGAGCGGGAGCGTAGAAAGCCTTCTTTGTCGGCATCCATGATGGCGACGAGGCGAACTTCGGGAAGATCCAGGCCTTCGCGAAGCAGGTTGATCCCTATCAGGACATCGATCTCACCGGAGCGTAAGTCGCGCAGAATTTCTGAGCGTTCGAGACTGTCAATGTCGGAGTGCAGGTAGCGAACCTTGACACCTAGATCTTTGTAGTAGCTCGTCAGGTCTTCGGCCATGCGTTTGGTCAGCGTCGTGATGAGAATCCGCCCACTCAGTACAGTCGTCCGGCGAATTTCGTCGAGCAAGTCGTCGACCTGATGCGTAGTAGGCCTTATCTCAATCTGTGGATCGACCAGCCCTGTCGGACGGATAATTTGTTCAAAATATTTGCCTGCAGTCTGTTCGAGCTCGAATTTCCCCGGCGTAGCTGAAACGTAGACGATTTTATCAGAGCGTTCGAGGAACTCATCGAATTTAAGAGGTCTGTTGTCGAGGGCTGCCGGCAGACGAAAGCCGAAGTTGACCAAAGTTGCTTTGCGAGCCCTATCTCCACGATACATGGCCCCGATCTGAGGAACGGTGATGTGACTTTCGTCGATGATAGTCAAAAAGCCTTCAGGAAAATAGTCGAGCAGCGTCGGTGGCGGTTGCCCCGGCTCGGACTGGGTTAGATAGCGAGAGTAGTTTTCGATTCCTGGGCAGAAGCCCAGTTCTTCAAGAAGTTCTACATCGTGCATAGTCCGCTGCTCGAGGCGCTGGTATTCAACAAGTTTGCCTTGCTCCCTGAATTCGCGGAGGCGAATTCCGAGATCGCTGAGAATCTCGCGAACGATCCCCTTCATGTCATCGCGTTCAGTGACGTAGTGGGAGTTAGGATAGATCGATAGTGACTCCACCTGCCGCAGCTTTTTCCCGGTGAGGAGGTCGAAGATCGAGATGGTTTCTATTTCATCGCCGAAAAATTCGACGCGTATGCCTTGGTCCTTCTGATGGGAAGGTAGAATATCGACCACATCTCCCCGCACCCGGAAGGTACCCCGCTGCAAGGCCACATCATTGCGCGAGTACTGGATGTCGATCAAGCTGCGGAGGAAAGTGTTGCGGGGAGTTTGCTCTCCAACTTTGATCTTAACCACAAGGCTGGCATAGCTTTCGGGAGAGCCCATACCATAGATACAACTGACACTGGCGATGATGATGGTATCGCGTCGCTCGAACAGCGCCTGAGTCGCGGCATGGCGCATCTTGTCGATATCGTCGTTGATTAGAGCATCTTTGGCGATGTAGGTGTCGGTCCCAGGGATATAAGCTTCGGGTTGATAATAGTCGTAGTAGCTGATGAAGAAGCCAACAGCACTAGTCGGAAAGAGCTGTCGAAATTCAGTGAAGAGCTGGGCCGCCAGGGTCTTATTGGGGGCGATGATCAGTGTCGGGCGGCGGACGCGGCTGATGATATTGGCCATTGTGAAAGTCTTGCCGGAACCGGTTACGCCGAGAAGAACGGAATGTTTGGTACCGGCCTCTAGGGACTCGACGATTCCTTCTATGGCTTTCGGCTGGTCGCCACGTGGAACTAAGGATTCGGTAAGCTGAAATTCCATGGACTGCTTCCCCTCTTGACGACTACCATACATCCGTCATGGATTGTCGCAAAACTCAGTCGGGAATTGAACCATTTCTTGAGCTTTTTTCTGTTTCTTATCGGTCAAGTTAGCGGGATGCTGGATAAGGCCCCCTGTTTTTTGCTGGTATAGAGGAGGACGGTTTCAATGAGTTCACGGCGCTTGATAGGCTTTGTCAGGTGATCGGTATAGCCTACATTGAGGCACTTCCGTCGAACCTCACTCATAGCATGGGCGGTCAGGGCGATGACGGGCTTAATGTAGCCAACATCCCGGAGTTTCTGAGTAGCCGTGTAGCCGTCCATCTCCGGCATCTGAATGTCCATGAGCACGAGATCATAGTCTTGGATGAGAGCTTTGCGGTAACCATCGAGGCCGTTTTCCGCAAATTCTACTGCCGCTCCCAGTTTGGTCAAAAGATGGCCGATCAGCCGTCGGTTGTCCAACGAATCGTCGACGACAAGAATCTTTAGACCATTCAGGGCATTAGGAGCGATTTCTTGCTGACGAAGCACGTCTGGCTTGACAGAGTCTGTACTAGCTATCATGGACGGTTGATCCAAAATTTGAATTGAGAAGGTTGAACCTCGCCCCTCGGCCGATTGAACAAGCAGCAAATCTCCTCGGAGTTGTCGTGCGAGCTGGCGCGACAAAGCTAGACCGAGGCCAGTTCCGCCAAATCGCCTAGAAAGGCTGCCATCGGCCTGAACGAATGCCAAGAAAATTTTATCATGGGCCTCTTCCGCTATGCCTATTCCAGTGTCGCTTACCTCGAGGTAGAGACTCTGCTCTCCGGTCGCAGACTTGAGCCCATAGGAGCGGAGCTTTACGGTACCGCTTGGAGTAAACTTGATCGCGTTACCTAGTACGTTGATAAGAATCTGGCGAAGCCGAAGGGGATCTGTGCTAAACGCGGCCGGGGTTGACGACTCGCAAATGAACTCAAGTGAAAGAGACTTCTCATCCGCTTTAACCCTTAAGAGGTCGAGAACTTCTCGGGCAATTTCTTCCGGTTTGCTGAGCAAATATTCAAAAGTCATATGACCCGCTTCGATTTTTGAAAGGTCTAGAATATCGTTGATAATACTCGAAAGCTGCTCACCATTGCTGCTTATGATGTTGAGGTAGTTGGCATGCTCCTCAGCAGACAGGTTTCTATCGCGCAGGAGATCTGCGAAGCCGAGAATAGCACCAAGAGGAGTACGGATTTCGTGTGACATGTTGGCCAGAAACGCAGATTTGAGCCGGTTCGCTCGCTCGGCCTCTTCTTTAGCACTGCTGAGCTCGGACTGGGTACTGATCTGATCGTGAATGTCGGTCGCGGTTCCAAACCACTGCTTGAGCTTACCGTCTTTGCCAAGGAGCGGAGTGCCACGGCTCAGGTGCCAGCGGAAACTTCCATCCTTCATTTGCATGCGGTGCTGACATTGGTATTCAAGCTTAGAGTTTACCGCGACGCTCCAAGCGACTTCCGTTGCCTCAACGTCATCGGGATGAATTAGCAGCTCCCATTCCCAGCGGTTTTCGGAGGTCCTGGCGCCAGCATAAAGTCCGATCCGATGATTGTAGTAAGTAACCTCGCCCTCGGCATTTGCGGTCCAAACTAACTGCGGCAGAGATTCGGAGATGGTTCGAAAACGATTTTCAGAAGCTGATAACTCCTCCTGAATGCGCCTCTGCTCAGAAATATTTATAATAAAGCTGACCCCAGAGTTGGCAGAATCTTCGAAGATGGCTGATCCTATGAGAATGGGAACAGGGTGGCCGTCCTTGTGGAGATACTCTTTTTCATAGGGTCGATGACTGCCTGTCGTCAGCATTTCCGTCACCGCGAGGAGATCAGCGTGTTTCCATTCGGAGGGCGTCAGAGTTTGCCAGTTGATCTCACCTTTTTCAAGATCCTCTCGCGTATAACCCAACATCTCAAGGAATGCGTCGTTTGCATCTACTATTTCACCTTCGAGCTTCCAGTTGAGAATGCCGATGATGTTGGAGTCGGTGAGGCGCGTGATAGTTCGCTCAGCTTTTTTGAGTTCGCTCAAGTCTACAAGACTGATTAAAGCTACAGGATCCTGCCCATGTGCAGCCGGGACTTGGCTCGCCTGGATCAGGTAGTGCCAGATACCCCTGGGGGTTTTCCAGGTGAAGAGTTCACCTTCGATCGTTTCGCCTCGCGCAGCTCGCAGGCGAGGCCAGAGATCAGGAGGGAGTACCTCTCCTCGCTCATTCAGCACCTGATATTCGAGAGGATAATCGGCTTGTAAAGGTTTCAGGGCGTGATCGGTCATGTCCATGGCTGCGCGATTAGCGAAGGTAATATTGTTAGACTTTGGCTCGACGAAAACGACCCCGCTTTCAATTCTATCGAGGACCAGCTGCAGCCAATTTTTCTGATTGGCAATATGCTGTCTGGCACGAACCTGATCACTGACATCTACCGCCGTACCCAAGACGCCGTAAGGACTTCCATCGGAGTTGAGCAGTCTCTGATAGGTGAAGTCGAGAAAAAACTCCTTCATGGGTTCACCGGGAACCGAAGCCAGCAGATTGCGTGACTCGCGCAGCAGAAGTGGTTCACCCGTCGCCAAGACTTTACGAAGCGCTTCCGGGAAGGGGGTGTTCTCCAGTTCAGGTAGAGCTTCTAGCAAGCCCTTGCCGACTACGTCTCGGTTCCCGATTGCTTCTTGATAGGCAGTGTTGGTTTTTTCGAAGATTAGCTCAGGGCCCCGCACCAAGGCCATCATCGCTGGCGAGCACCTAAACAGACCTTCAAACTTCTCCTTCTCTAAGATAGTTTCGGCATGAGCAACGCGCAGCTGTTCTTCGGCTCGAGCCAATGCTTCCGAGGCAAAGCTGAGGAGCAGACAAGACAAGAAAAAGATGCCAAAGCTAAAGCTAGTCTGAAAATTAAAGGATACGGGCCAAGCAAGCAGCAGAGCTCCGGCTAAAGCAGCAAAAGATGCGATAATATTACTGCTCCGCTTGCCAAAAAAAACGCCTAGGACGACGGCGGGATAGAGAAAGAGGAAGTAGCGCTCGCCGACTAGCTCACGGCAGAGATACTGCAGAATGACTCCAGCCCCAACAAAACATAAGGGGACCCACCAGACCAGAGAGGGATAACGCTCGAGAAGCTGAGATCTGCTAAAGATTGTGCCTTCTCCGATGCCTGAGCCTTGCTTCATCCCGCTACCTCGCCGAAGGGGGCTTTGTCGTCCTCTTAGCCTTCAGGCTATGGGAACTTCGAGAGAAACCACTTACTAGGTCTTATGTCAATAGGTATCGGCAGTCTTCACGAAGGCGATATTTCGTCGAGGCCTTATAAGACTCAAGTCGGCAATTTCGACTTATAAAAACTTTAAAAGAAGATTCGGTTTTGCTTCAGATTGCCCATGTGTGAACAGGTTGGGCGGATTCCTGATTTTTACTATAAGCCGCCGTCATGGCATCTAAATCTTTGCCATGCGCCAAAACCCACTTTCTCTGCCAGCTGGCTCCGTTCTGCATACTGGCGACCCTAGGCTCAAGAATGCGATCTAAATAGTAGCTAATCTCTTCGTCGCTGATCTTGAGGCTCTTAAGGCCGCGTCGAGCTGCCGGCAAGAGGTATTCGAGCAGCAGCGTCCGCAGCGATATCTCCCCTTTGTCCGCCCAGGATACGCGTGCGTTCAAGCCATATCTGGCAGCCGCATAGAAATTGCTTCTGGCCTGAGCGAATGGAATAAAATCTTGAGCCTTTCCCAGCTTGCCGGCCAGCTCGTGGCAGACGCCGAGCAAAAAGGCGAGATCGGCCACCATATCGTCAAGCGAGGGTCCTGCGCCCATCACTCTATGTTCAACGCGCAAAGAAGCTTGACCGTCCAAGCCAACGCCAATCACCGGGCGGTTCCATCGCCAGATAGTGCTGTTTTGCAGAGCCAGATGCGACAGGTCTTCAGGAGCTCGCTCACTTGTAAACGGCAAAAGTACAGGGAAGCCGTGGGCATTCTCCCAAAAGAGGTCCATCAGGCTTTCCTGGACATAGTCAGAACCGAAGGTCACTCGTTGCTGCCGCGAACCATCGAGAAGTGTGAAACCTGGCAGACAAACTGCCTGCTCAAAAAGAGCAATGCGCGTCTCATCCCATAGATCAACGCCTAACAAGTAAGGTGAATTTGCCGCTAAAGCTACGGAAGCGCACGATACGATCACCGCGGCGTTGAAAGTCCTATTCATCAGCTCATAGGGAGGTTGGATGTGAACCTGAAAAGAAGTTGCTCCAGCCTCTAGCATAATATTGTCGTGAATCGCGCGCAGATGCTCATGTCCTTCAATATCAATCTCTAGTGCTTGACCGCGACGCAAATTAAGAACAGATTCATTGAGCGCACGGAAGCGATCGAAGTCTGACATCGAATCCAGAGACAGCATGGATTTCTTAAGCGTAGGTAGGGTGCCTATAGTCAAGGCGTGTCCATCTCTATCACGCATGGATTGCTGGATGCGTTGCCATATTTCTTTGAGCTGGGAAGCTATCCTCTCAAGGCTGCCGGCTGCAATTCGTTCGGGTGGAGCGTTGAGTTCGGCATTAAACTTTGAAAGTTCGGGTACGAGCATGGGATCGGCAATACTGGCGATGAGAGCCTTGTTTTCAGCTAGCGGCTGAAAATTTTTATCGACTAGCCACATTTCCAGTTCGAGACCAACGGTGTACCCATCTTTGCAGAGTGCAAAGCGCCCGTCTTGAAACCACTTCGCTAGGAGATTGGTTTCTTCACGCAGGCGGAGCAAAAACCCGCTCATATCGACGCTGGAGCCTGATTTTAGGTCTATTTCCTGTCCCATCGCCTTCTCCTCTTCGTAGCCTTCTTCGATCATAGATCAAACTTGCTGCAAATAGAATGCCAAGGCCATATGCAGTCCTTCGCTTTTGTGTCGCTTGCAGAGGTAGATGTTCTAAAGCGAAGTCGACTGACGGAAAACTCTCTGTCGAAGAGAACTGTTTCTTGGTGGTCAACTACCCGCCTCGAAAGAGGCAGGCATATGAAGAGTGGTTCTGAACATGCCTCACGTTGACCCGCCCGAGCAAGAGAGGCAACTCTCAAGCTACGTTACGAGCGAATCAGATAGTAACCCCCGGATGCTTCACCAGTCTTGGGCTCTAAGGCAAGTGGTTAAACAGGAGTAAGGGGATTAGGCCAGTGCTGCTTGCAAGTAAACCGCTCGATAACTTCGGCAAGGTGACCTTTACCCGCGCAAGCGGAGTACCCTGGTGTAAGCCAGGACTGTCTCTCACGAGACTGACAGCCGGGAAAGACCGGCACCTTTTTTTGGATGATCTCCGACCTGGGAGATAGATTACTCTCCATTCCTCCCACCGCTGAATCGCTGGGTATCCTTGTGAGGCGGTTTATGAAGGCAGCACGAGTCATGCGATGACTTGGCTTGGTGCGGCTTGGATGGTTTGTGCACGTCGCATAAGCCTTGTCACCAATGAGTCGCTCAGGAACTTTATCCAGAAATCTGGCTTTAATCGTCTCTTTTACCAGTTTTTGCTCATGAGGATTTGCACTAGCGATAGTGACAGCTATCGGAAGACCATGAGCATCAGCGATAGCCATTATCTTGCTTCCCTTTCCGCGCTTAGTCTTCCCGACTTTAGAACCCCCTTTTTTCGCAGCCGCGAAGGACCCATCGATAAAACTTTCGCGGAAATCTAATTTTTTGCGCCGCCAAAGGTCTTCAGCCATTAGCTTGAGGAGACGCTCTATTAAACCTTCTTTAACCCATTTCTGAAACCACCGATGAACGGTCTGATAGGGAGGGAACTTGTCAGGTAGACGACGCCACTGCGC
>JBGSTX010000327.1:0-2946 GCA_041736305.1 Oligoflexus sp.
CTTTTCGATGGCACTCGAACAATTACAAATAGCCCAAAACATCGTCCACACAGCATTTGCCATTCTCTTCGGAGGCATCGTCGCAGCACTGTCAATTGCATTTGGATTAGGAGGTAGACACCTGGCAAAGCACTATCTGGAAGAGCAGTTTTCTAATAAAGCTAAACCAGCGGTTCAAGAACAAGCTATTAAAACAGATCTTCATCTTTGATAACTCCAGCTGAACATCTATTTAGTCTCTGGCGCCTAAAGCGCCTGAGACTATCCTGAGGAGTGTAACGACGAAGGATCTCGCCGATAAGTACCTGATTCCACGAGATCCTTCGCTTCGCTCAGGATAGTCCCTGGGCGAAATTTTCAATTTCGCGCCAGCGACTATTTACCGATCATCAACCTCGTCAAGCTTAATGCCTAAACATATTCGTATCCATCGCCTTGCTGGAATGAACCCCAAACAACAGAGCGTGTGATGCCTTTGCCAGTTTAGGTTTAATTCAAAAATTAGTAGAATCAAAAGATTAAATAGCGGAAAAGCCCAGCGATACGATAAGCCGTGAACGGATTTTCTACGGGCTGGTCGCAGCAGCTAGCGCCGACCACGATGGCGATGCCGGAAACCCGCTTGTAAAAGTGAGATTCGCGCTTTGCTCAACAAAATAAAAGGTATACTGGTGATTTTCGAAGGGAACGATTGCAGGATTATAACAGTTAACCTAACAAAGTTCTTCGTGCAGCTCCACTGCGATCGGCAAAGGACATTTATCCTGCGCTACGGTAAAAAGGTCAGGGTTCAGTGGCAATACCTTTATCGAGCAGTCGACAAAGAAGGCAATCTTGATTAAGATTTGACGGCAAAACGAGATAGAAAAGCCGCCATTCAATTCGACCCATAGTTCACAAAAAATTTTCTAGTCAAAGACTGATGCGATCCGGGTCAAATCCTCCTTGAGCCTCGGAGCGGCAAAATCTAAAAACGCTCGCAATTTGAGGGGTATGATCCGTCCCGAGGCGTGCAATAGATGCACCGGCCACGGGGCGGGCTCGAAATCTCGCAGAATGACATCGAGCTGGCGCTTATTCATAAAGCTCACGGCTTGATAACACATCGCCCTGGTGATGCCTATGCCATGGGCTGCCGCTTCAAGAGCGGCCTCGGCATTTGACACCTCCAGCCTCGAATGAACCGACACATCGACCTTAGCTTTCCCGCTCCAGTAAGTCCACCGCGAGGCCGAGCCAAGTATGGTACTGGTAATGCACTGATGCTTTTTTAGATCTGCTGGCGCTTCGGGATGCCCAAATTGCTTGAAGTAGTCGGGACTTCCGCAAGTGATTTGCCGCATTGTACCCAAGCGAACGGCTAAGAGGGAGCTGTTTGGCAGTTCGCCGATTCTCAGAGCCACGTCGATCTTTTCTTCTAGCAGGTCGACGCTGCTGTCGCTCAGGAAGAGTTTGATGTCGACATCGGGGTAAGCTTGCAGAAACTTTGTGACGACAGGCAAGACATGCAGACGTCCAAAGACGATGGGCGCGGTGATTGTAAGGTGACCCTTCGGCGCCTGATACTCACCCGTCACCGCGCGCTCTGCTTCACGCACATCATCAAGAATGCCTCGACACGTGAGGACGTACGCGCGGCCTGAGTCAGTGAACTTGAGTGCTCGCGTCGAGCGGGTGAGGAGCTTGACATTTAAGTGTGCTTCAAGCTCTGAGATTTTGCGGCTGATCGTGGCTAACGGGATCTTCAGGGCCCGCGAGGCGTTCGAGAGGCTGCCCCCGTCGGAGACAGCCACCAAAATCGCCATGGTTTCAATAAGATCCTTCATAGCCCTGCCCTCTCTATATTCTTCCAATAATGGAAGAGTCTATCGCATATTTACACATTTAGTAAAACTTTGGAAAGGTCGAAGATTGGTTCTATGAGAGGCATGGCGCCACTCACGACAGACCTCAAAGGAGATATTTATGAGCCGCCTCAACACCCCAGTCTCGATCGAAGCAGCACCAGAAGCGTCCAGAGCTATGCTTGAAGCTGTAAAAAAACAACTCGGCTCGGTTCCCAACCTCTTCCGAATGGTTAGCACCAGCCCCGCGGCATTGGAAGGCTACTTGAGCCTCTCTGGGGCGCTGGGTAAAGGTAAACTCCCGGCGGCGACCCGCGAGCGTATCGCACTTGCAGTGGCCGAGCTGAATCGTTGTGGGTACTGCCTGTCGGCGCATACTTATCTCGGAAAGAATCTGAGCAAGCTGGATGATGCAGAAATTGCGGCAAATCGTAAAGGCGGATCGAGCGATCCGAAGGCTGACGCGGCCGTTCGCTTCGCGGCGAAAGTGGTTCGGGAAAGAGGTCATGTCAATGACGAGGATGTTGCCGAAGTGAAAAGCGCCGGCTACGACGACGGGCAAATTCTTGAAATCGTCCTGCATGTTGCCTTGAATACCTGGACCAACTACATTAACGAGATCGCACAGACGGTCATTGACTTTCCGGTTGCTAAGCCGCTGTAAATGCGAGGATAAGGAAGAATCCCTATGTTCATAGAAAAAAATGGTAAGCCTTTCGTGATTCCACCTTTTACAGCGGAGTCAGCTGCAGCCAAAGTTAAAGCTGCCGAAGAGGCTTGGAATAGCATGGATCCTGAGCGTATTGCTCTGGCTTATACTGAAGATTCCGCGTGGCGAAATCGCGCGGAGTTCTTCTCTGGCCGCGGCCAAATCATTGCGTTTTTGCGGCGTAAATGGCTGAAGGAAAAGCAATACAAGCTTATGAAAGAACTTTGGTCCTTCACAGCCAATCGGATTTCGGTGCGTTTCGAATACGAGTGGTTCAACGCCGAAGATGCCTCCTGGATTCGCACGCACGGGAACGAACATTGGGAATTCAACGAGCAAGGCCTTATGAGTCGCCGGGATATGAGTGCCAATGACTACCCGATCATTGAAAGT
>JBGSTX010000218.1:0-3858 GCA_041736305.1 Oligoflexus sp.
GGAGATCAGGTGCGGGAGGCGCTGACCGCAGAGCATGACGAGGCGGCTGACCCTTTTCAGCGTCATCGAGCAAGCGAAACGACGCGATGGGAGCCTCGGGAGCTACGATAATTGCTTCGAGTAGCTGCCGCAGACTGAAAGCCATTGCTTCTACGCTAGCTCTCTCCCAGAGGTCCGTGCGGTAGTTGAGGGCTGCAAAAGTCTTCTCTGGATGCCGTTCGATAAGGAAGACCAAATCGGTGTCCACCGCCGGGCAGGAAAGAGCTAAGGGACTGAGCTTAGCTTCGCCTAGACTCAGCGTCTGCTGGCTTTGATCCTGAAAAAATAGCATGGTTGTAAAGAGAGGTGTCCGACTTGGATCAGGAGGAATTTTGAGAGCTGCTATCAGCTGCTCAAAAGGTAGCTCGGCATGAGCCAGTGCCTCGAGCGACAGGCGTTTCACCGATTGCAAGAGGCGTTCAAAAGGTAAATTGGACTGGCAAGACGCTCGCAGTGCGAGGACGTTAATGAAGTTCCCCAGCAGTTCAAAGGCTTCAGCCCGTCCACGACCGTGAACAGGCGTTCCGATCACGAGATCCTCTTGTCCCGAAAGCCGGTGCATGAGCGTGAAGATTGCACTTAAGATGAGATGATAGAGACTGCAGCCCTGCTTTTTTATGAAAGCCTGAAGCTTGCGATCAAAGGCCGCATCCCAGGGTATCCAGACTGTGGCACCTGCATGTCCTAAATCTTTGGGTCGAGGTCGGTCATACGCTAGATCGAGTTGCTCAGGGAGCGGTGAGTAGAGATTTTGCCAGTACTGCAGCTGCTCTCGCAGTTCGTCGCTCCCCATTTCAAGCTGGCGAGATGCAGCGTAGTGACTAAAGTTGTAGACGAGAGGCTCAGTTTTTCCGACTTTTCCCTCCCGCGCAAGCTGATAGTAGGGCGCTAGCTTGCGCCAGAAAACAGCGTAGGAGAACCCGTCCCAAAACATGTGATGGGTCACCATGTAAAAGACGACTTGTCTGTCTTCCTGCTCAATAAGCCCCAGCATAAAATTTGGTGATGCGTAGATATCGAGGCCATTTCTGCTGATCTCGAGGATACGGGTGCTGAGCTCTTTCCCAGACGCTAGTTTTTCGAAATTCACTTTCGGCGAGAAGGCAGCTTTGAGTTCGAGGAAAGTACCTTTTCCTTGGCGACTCAAACACGTGCGCAGAGCCTCCTGCTCGATGACCAGGGCATCAAGGGCTTTCTGGAAAGCTTCGCGATCAAAAGGCCCTTGAATCGTCCACGCTGCCGTGAGGGTGTGAACGGACGTTCCGGGAGTAAGTTGTTCTACATAAAGCATGCGTTCTTGCGAGGGAGTCAGGGCTAGCAGAGATGCTTTGACTCCGTGTCCCGCTTTCCTGCTCACAGGCAGATAGGTACTCTTCTCAGGGGCGCTAGCCGATACTTCTGTGATGGCTGTGTCCAAAGCTGCTATGAGCTTTTGAAAGAAGGGGAGGGGGATCTTCTCCCCATCGATACGTGCGAGATTTATCGACTGAGCTTCGCTTGCGAAGTAAAGGTGAAGGGAAGCACCCTCGGCGCTGGCCAAGGAGCGGCAAACTCCAGGTTCTAAAGCTCGCTGCAAGAGACTGACGGCGACTCGTTTAGCTGGAGAAAAAGGCTCAGCGAGAGAAGTCTCGCCATCAGTCTGCCATAGCTGTGCTTCAAAGTGAGCGAGGCGCTCGGCCCACGCCAGCTCACCTTGATCGAAGAGTCTTTGTCCTTGGGGGAATTTCTGTGCATGAGAGCTGAGAAACCCTGAATCGAAAAGGTAGAGGGCGAAGTCGGAGTCCCTGTCGGCGAGTCCATTGAGTACGCTTTGCGTGAGACAAGCCCAAAAACTGGGTTGGCGTCGATACCTGGCTAGCTCATTGAGAGCTTGCTTGGCTTTTGGCGACCAAGACCAAGAGTGAGAACTGAGGCCAGTCCGACTTTTCGCAGCATGAGACAGAGGCACTCTGGCTAAAGATGCTGAGGCACTAGGTCGCCAAATCTCGGCTAGAGTCGATAGGCTCGGCAGAAGGCTCAATTGAGGTTCAGCGCCCACGTAGATGTCGAGGAGAGCGAATATCCATTCTTGCCACAGGTCTGGGTCTCCCACGCGCGCATCAGCCCTCAGCTCGAGCGACCAGTCGCCGTTTGGAAAAGAAGACACCCGGATATCCCAGGGAGCTTGTGTTGCTGTCGAGCAGCGATCCTGAAATTCCCAGGATGCTTTGGGATTTACATGAATCGAAAGAGCCTGACCTCCGGGGGAAAAACGTGCCCGTAGCCAGGGTATGAGTTGGGTCCAACGTTGAATACTGGCGCTAAAGGTCGTTTCGTTCCAGCTGCCACGTCCTGCGAAGTTAAAGAGCCAAAACCCAAAGTCCATCCCTCGCGCAGAGCGCATGCGTGGACTCGTTGGCAAGGTTGCCTCGATGCGGCCTGAGCGGCTTCGCGGGTCCCAGGTTATACGCTGTAGGGAGATTTTCTTCACAGAGCTTTCCTATGCAAAGCAGCTCGAAAGCCGAAGCCTTACGTCTCTCTATATTTCGACGGCTGGGCTAAAATCTTTACTAGTTCGAAAGCAGTACTTGAGCTTCGACTTGTGGTCAAAGGCAGAGGAAGCGGGTTAGAGCTAGAGCTTATCGAGGCTTGCGATGCTAGATATCAAGATCTTTGCGCCTGCGAAGAGTCGCAAATACCTCAGCCGCCGGTTTTTCGGGAAGGCCAATCGCGGCGGCCCACTGTGAATCGGCAGCCTTAAGAAAAGGATTGTAGAGCTTTTCTTCAGCGAGAGTGGTCGGCACTGTCGGAATAAATGCCATCCTCTTATTTTGTAGAACTTCGAGGTAAGGCCCGAAGCTATCTGGTAGCCGACCAACGCGAAGAGCAAAACGAGCGTTCGCTAAAGTGTATTCGTGGGCGCAAAAGATACGCGTCGATGCCGGTAACTTCAGAATCTTTTCTAAACTCTCCCACATCATCTGTGCATCGCCTTCAAAGAGGCGACCACAGCCCATGACAAACACAGTGTCACCGCAGAACAAGAGCTGGTGTCTCGGTAGGAAATAGACGATGTGACCCAAGGTATGTCCCGGTGTAGATATAACCTCCAGAGTCTGAGCTCCGAAATTGAGCACATCACCCTCTTCTACTCCAAAATCGCTGGTGGAGATGCGGCTTCTATCGTATTGCGAGGTATAAACAGGACAGTGGTAGCGTTTCTTGAGATTGATGTTACCACCGATGTGGTCGAGATGGTGGTGGGTATTGAAGATAAAATCAAGCGTCCAAGCTTTCTCATCGAGAAAATCTTCGACACATCCTGCTTCGGCGGGGTCGATCACGGCAGTTAGTAGCTTCAATTTGTCGCGAAGAATGAATATGTAGTTATCATTGAGAACAGGGAGTTGAAATACGCTAAGTTCTGCCGAGCTATAGACTTCAAGATACTGCTGCGTTTCGACCTGGGGCATGCCGCGACTCCCGACTTACAATTAATTCGCTAGTTTCTAACATAGCTTAAGAAAGAACTGAAGATACATAAGCTAGACATCTATGCCGATCCTTTGAGCTAGAGTTGGAAAAGTCTCGCCAGAGTTTCACGCTGACGGGCAGCCACTTCCTCTAGAGGCATTTGCCAGACCTCTCCGACATGCTCGAGAATAGCTAAGGTTTCCATGGGAGTCGAGTAAGCGCCATCAGGGCGAGGCAGAGGTGCGTCCGACTCAAAAACTAATTGTTCTCGCGGAAATTTTTCGAGGATGTGATGGGGATCGAAGTGCAGGATACGAGGATGGGGAGAAAGGATCCAGCCCGCGTCTAGAAAGGGTTTGGCTTTAT
>JBGSTX010000355.1:0-4557 GCA_041736305.1 Oligoflexus sp.
GGGTGATCGTGATCCTAGCCCAACCCTTTACCTTTAGGCCTATGCTTGGTTTTCGCCGAAGTGGTAAAGGCAATAGGCCTTGCGCCGACGATCACGATCACGCACAAGGCAATGGCAAGGTCTAAGGCTAGGTCAAAGAACTGAGTGGCCGACGCCATAGGCGAGGCCGAAAATCTTACTCACAGACTGCCCTATATTCCTCTGGAACCTCCGCAGGTATCTTGCCAGCCCAGACTCTTCTCATGGGAATGTTGCCCACAAACTTCATGCTTTCACCAGTTTCGAAGCTTTCATCTAGCTGCCCATCGATCTGAAAGGTATTTTGCCGTCTGCGATCCAAGACCTCAGAGATACAATTTGATACTTTTCCGGAACTATCGATTTTGCGAAGTCCTCGGAAGGCAGAAATCATGTCGTTAGCTTCCCCTTCGCGAAACACGCCAGGTCCACGAGCTTTGACCATATCCCGATCGATCATGATTCTCAGGAATGGAGTCCCCTCATTGTTTTGCCCAGTCTGATTGAAATAGGGGCTGGTTCCAGGGGAGCCGCCGATCGTGAGGTAAGTACGTCCTGCTTGCTCCATCAAGCCGGTTTGAAAGACGCGGAAGGTCTCTTCGACTTTCGCCCCTTGTTTAGAGGAGCTATATCCGATAGCGTTCGAAAAAAACCCTAGTCCGCTAGACTCAATTAGGATCTTGCCTCGTACCCGGACGTGAATTGAGCCGGCCGAGAGTTGTTCGAGGCTCACTGCTTCGTCAGGCACGAAGGCTTTGCCCAGGAACCCGTTATTTATCAGATCCAGAAGATCATAATAGACCGAATAAGTCTGTCCGGGAGCTATATTCTGAGCCAAAGTCAAGACGATATCACGCTGAGGTAGATAGTTGCTAACCGAGTAGTATCCGGGCGTCATACCCCCGTGACCAAGCAGTTCGCCGAAAGCACTAGGCATAGTCATGAGTCCAAGACCGTAGCGCAGAGGGAAACCAAGCACTGCTCCGTTTCTCCACTTTTTCATCTCTTCCAGAGAGCTCTGGCTGACGAGACCGCCAGTGAAGAGGGCGCGAACGATTTTTGCCATATCAGCGGTAGTAGAAACCATACCTCCAGCTGACCAGAGATAGCTCGAGTCAAATCCGCGAGTCGTGTTCAGATAGTTGCCAGTCTTTTCGACTTTCCGGGAAAAGAAGTTGATAATCCAATCTGGAATCGGAATGTCCAAGGGGTAATAGCCAGAGACGAGGCGATTTTTTTCGCTGTTCATTAGGGTCAAATAGGTGTTTTGCAGCTTCAGCGGCGCGAATATTTCTCTGTCGAGGAGAACTTCCAGCGGGCGCTTGGCAGCCTTTTCCAGGATCATCCCCAGCAGTACGTAGTTGGTGTTGTTGTATTCAACCCTTGACCCCGCCTCGAAAAGTGAGGGCTCCTTTGCCACCAGATCGACCAGCTCGGACGGCTGCCAGATTCTGGTTTTCCAGTTGAAGTAGCTCAGGACTGTGCGGTTCCTGCCGCTCTCACTGAAGAGATATTCGGGTATACCGGATGCATGCTGAAGGAGATCCCTGACCTTAACGCCTTTCCACTGGGAGTATTCGGGAAAATAGCTGGCTAGAGTATCGTCGAGCTTGAGATAACCCTTATCAATCATGATGAGAGTCAAGATTGCTGTGATGAATTTTGAGTTGCTGCCTATAGTGTAGAGACTCTCCGCATTCACCTCCTGCGAGCCATTTATCTCCGTACGCCCGGATGCAGCCGAATGGCATTCGTCAGCAAAGCAAAATGTGGCGAAGGTCGCCGGTGAGTTTGAGAAGTAGTTGGACTCCGTCACTTGATCGTCAAAAATGTCGGACTTCGATTGGGCCACTGCGCTGGTCGAAGCAGAAGCGGTGCAAAGCGCTAATAGCAGTACTCCCAGACGATGCTTGAAATCTAGCATGTTTTCCGAGCCTCCCTTGTAAGTGATGTATCCAAAAAATACATGTCGTTATAGTAGCAAGTCTTTCAAGGTGGCCGCTCAAGATAATGAATATTTATATTTGGCTCAGTTCCATGATGTGGCATCTATCAAAGCTTGATGCCCAGTGCATTTGTGAGCCAAAGTCGAGGCAGCGTTTGCCAACCCAGAACTATGAGGCAATAATTATGTCCGATCGCCATGGCCATAGCGAAAGCGAAAACCCAGTCATTCCATCGCCTAAACCGAAATCGACCCGCCCGCGTTCGACTCGGGACTGGTGGCCAGATCAGTTGGACCTTTCGGTCCTCAGCCAGCATTCCAAGTGCATCAACCCTATGGGGGACGAGTTCCGCTATGCGGATGAGTTTAAGTCGTTGGATGTGGAAGCCCTCAAAAAAGATGTCTTCCAAGTGATGACCAAATCCCAAGACTGGTGGCCAGCCGATTACGGCCACTACGGGCCCCTCTTTATTCGACTCAGCTGGCACGCCGCTGGCACTTATCGCATCGAGGACGGCCGGGGGGGTGCGGGGGATGGTGCCCAGCGTTATGCTCCGCTGAACAGCTGGCCCGACAACGCAAACCTCGACAAGGCGCGGCGCCTGCTCTGGCCTGTGAAGCAAAAATACGGCAGCAAAATTTCGTGGGCCGACCTCCTGGTTTTTGCGGGTAACTGCGCCCTGGAATCGATGGGTTTCAAAACTTTTGGTTTCGGCTTTGGGCGCGAAGACGTTTGGGAGCCCGAAGAGATTTTTTGGGGACCGGAAGATACCTGGCTCGGCGACGAGCGCTACAGCGGAGAGCGCGAGCTGTCCGGACCGCTGGGTGCTGTGCAGATGGGCTTGATCTACGTAAATCCGGAAGGGCCTAACGGCAAGCCCGATCCCCTCGCTGCCGCCCGCGATATTCGCGAGACCTTCGCGCGGATGGCGATGAACGATGAAGAGACCGTAGCCCTCATCGCCGGCGGCCATACCTTTGGCAAGTGCCATGGCGCCGGCAGCGCAGATACTGTTGGTCCCGAGCCCGAGGGCTGCCCCGTGCATGGGCAGGGTCTAGGCTGGAAAAATAGCTTCGGCACAGGTAAAGGCCCCCACACTCTCACGAGCGGTTTGGAAGGAGCCTGGACCAATCAGCCAACCAAGTGGAGCAATGCCTACTTGGAGAATCTCTTCAAGTACGACTGGGTATTGACGACAAGTCCTGCGGGCGCCAAGCAGTGGACTCCGAAGAACCCTCAGGATAAAGATCTAGTCCCCGATGCCCACGATAAGTCGAAGCGTCATCCGCCGATGATGCTGACGACCGACCTCGCGCTGCGATTCGACCCCGCCTATGAAAAAATATCAAAGCGCTTTCAAAGCAATTCCAGCGAATTTGCCGATGCTTTCGCCAAAGCCTGGTACAAACTCCTACACCGCGATATGGGACCCCTGGCGCGATACCTCGGCCCTTGGGTGGCAGCGCCGCAGCTCTGGCAAGATCCGCTGCCAAAAGTCGACCATGAGCTGATCAATGCGCAGGACATAGCGAGTCTCAAAGAGAAGCTTCTGGCCTCCGGGCTCACCGTCTCCCAACTGGTAGCGACTGCCTGGGCATCGGCGGCTAGTTTCCGCGGAACTGACGAGCGCGGAGGAGCTAACGGAGCTCGCATCCGGCTCGCACCGCAGAAGAACTGGGAAGTCAACGAAGCAAGTCAGCTGAGCAAGGTGCTTGAGACGCTGGAGAAAGTGCAGGCGGAGTTCAACAAAGCTCAAAAGAGCAAGAAGGTTTCCCTCGCCGATCTCATCGTCCTCGGTGGCTGCGCTGGGATTGAAAAAGCTGCAAAAGACGCTGGTCACAGTCTTTCAGTTCCTTTCACGCCCGGACGGACCGATGCTTCGCAGGCGCAAACCGATGAGCAGGCCTTTGCCGTCCTTGAGCCCCGAGCCGATGGTTTTCGCAACTACGTCCACGCTCGTGCCAAGCTCTCGCCCGAGACGCTGCTACTGGATCGCGCCAACTTCCTTAAGCTTACTGCTCCCGAGATGACCGTTTTAGTCGGTGGCTTGCGCGTGCTGGATATCAACTTTAAGCGCAGCAAGCACGGGGTCTTTACCGACAAGCCAGGCATGCTGACGAACGATTTCTTCGTCAACCTTCTGGATATGGGTACGGAGTGGAGCGAAGCCTCGGGGAACAAAGGCGTCTATGAAGGGCGTGAGCGTGCTGGTGGACGCACTAAGTGGACTGCGACAGCGGTAGATCTCGTGTTTGGATCGCACTCCCAGCTGCGTGCCCTTGCCGAAGTCTATGCATCGAGCGACGCCAAAGAGAAGTTCGTTCGAGACTTTGTTGCCGCGTGGAATAAGGTCATGAATTTAGATCGATTTGATCTGGCGGGAAAACCGGCTGGCTAAGCTCGAGGGCTAAATACGGAGGAGTAAATAGAGAAAAGCTCCCCGCCTTTGCAGACGAGGAGCACCGCTTAGAAACTTAGGCCTCGCCTATGGCGTCGGCCACTCAGTTCTTTGACCTAGCCTTAGACCTTGCCATTGCCTTGTGCGTGATCGTGATCGTCGGCGCAAGGCCTTGCCTTTACCACTTCGGCGAAA
>JBGSTX010000222.1:0-36916 GCA_041736305.1 Oligoflexus sp.
GAGCGTTTCTACCGCGTGGACACCGCACGTTCGCGTAACGAGGGAGGGACGGGCCTTGGCCTCGCTATCGTGAAACACCTCGTTATTCAGCTCAATGGCCTCATCGCCGTCGAAAGCGAGCTCGGCAGGGGCTCTCGTTTCAGTGTTCGTCTCTTGAGTGCCTGAGACTCCTCTATGTTATTTAAAATAAGTCATTATGGCGTTTATTGCGTTTGGGGGCCGAAGCCCCTATTTTCACTCGCTGCTCCTATCTAAAGATCATTTTTGCTTTCGTCATTCGACCTTTACGGGTATATAGAAGCGCCATACGAGGAACAGCGGAAGGTGGCGAGTCAGTACGGTAAAACGTCCCGGATTCCCGGAAATTCAGCTTGGTTTTATTTTCTCTTTATATTTTTGCAGTAAACGGTGTTGGCCCTCAAGGTCTACGGAACGCAGGAGCCCTGTCTTTACAGCCCCTGGCTCTGCTTAAGTGACCTAAAACTAATTTTGGAGAGTATCCATGAAAGCAAACAAACTCATCGTCGGCATTCTGGCTTTGGCGGCAAGCACCTCGGTTTGGGCTGTCGATAAGAGTCTCAAAGGCGATGTCAAGCTCGATGGTTCAAGTACTGTATTTCCTATCGCTGAAGCCGCTGCAGAAGAATTTCAAAAAGAATATCCCAACGTTCGCGTGACTGTCGGCCTTTCGGGTACAGGCGGTGGATTTAAGAAATTCGCTGCGGGCGAAATCGATATCAGCAATGCTTCACGCAAAATAAAAGATGAAGAAAGCAAGAAAGCGCTTGCCAATAAAGTCGATTTCGTCGAACTGCCAGTAGCCAACGATGGGATTTCAGTCGTCGTCAATCCAAAAAACACGTTCGTCAAGAGTCTGACCGTCGCTCAGCTCAAGTCGCTCTGGGAACCAGGCAGCAAAGTAAAAACCTGGAAAGATCTCGATCCGAGCTGGCCTGCTGAAGCGATCAAGCTCTATGGCCCAGGTGCAGATTCTGGTACCTTTGACTTCTTCACAGAGCACGTCATGGGTACCGCCCGCCTCTCTCGTAACGACTACGTGGCCAGCGAAGACGACAATGTCTTGGTTACCGGAGTTTCCAGAGACAAAAACGCTTTAGCTTACTTTGGCTTTGCTTATTACATTGAAAATCAGAAGGTCCTTCGGGATATTCCTATCGCAGCCACCGGCAAGGAAGCAGTAACTCCCACTCCCCAAACTATCGAAGACGGTAGCTACACTCTGTCTCGTCCTCTGCTTTTCTACGTCAACACCAAGTCGGCGCAAAAACCTGAAGTTAAGACTTTCGTCGAATTCATGATCAAAAATGCCGCTAAGCTTTCCAAAGAAGTCGGCTACGTTCCTTTGAAAGAAACGATGTACACAGACGCTCTGAAGAAATTTCAGACGAGTGTCAATGCAGCCAAGCAGACCCATTGAGTTCTCATCGATAGAGTGAAGATGAACCAAGAGATTGTATCTTTGAGACTATGAGGTACCGCATGGCTTCCAGCAGCAGCCAACGTTGGGCGAGAATCAGTCAGTGGCAACGCTGGCGGGAAGATTTGGTTCTAAAAGCGCTCTTCCTCTGCGCAATGATCTCAATTTTTACGACTCTCGGTATCATCTTCCTTCTCTTAAGTGAATCTCTGCAGTTCTTTTCGCACGTATCGCCTATCGAGTTCTTTTTTGGAACGGAATGGGCTCCGCTTTTCGAACCACGCAGCTTTGGCGTTATTCCGCTAGTCTCCGGCACTCTCCTCATCTCCTTCGGTGCTCTTATATTTGCATTACCACTGGGTCTCGGCATTGCCATCTATGCCGCCGAGTATGCGACAGGTTGGTGGCAGAAGATTCTCAAGCCGGTGCTCGAGATCCTTGCTGGCATCCCTTCTGTCGTCTACGGCTATTTTGCTCTCAACAAGGTGACTCCCGCGCTCCAATTTTTCTTCCCCGATGTCGAAGTTTTTAATGCAGCAAGCGCGTCAATAGTCATAGCTATCATGGTCCTGCCGACCATCGCGTCCATCTGTGACGACTCGCTGCGGGCTGTACCAAAGGCCGTGCGAGACGGAGCCTATGCCTTAGGCGCGCGCAAGTCTGAAGTTCTGGCTCATATAGTCGTGCCATCTGCGTTGAGCGGAATTTTGGCTTCCTTTATACTCGCCTTCTCGCGCGCCATTGGGGAAACAATGGCAGTGACTCTAGCTGCCGGCGCCACGCCCCAGCTCACCCTCAACCCCTTCGTCGGGGTGCAGGCCATGACCTCATATATTGCCCAGGTAACTATGGGGGACGTTCCTCATGGTTCTATAGAATACCAATCCATCTTTGCCGTGGGTCTCTATCTCTTTCTAATGACCCTGGCCATGAATCTTTTGTCGCAATTTATTGTCAAACGCTACGCGAGGAAGTATGAATGAGCCAGATAGAAAGTGCTTTCGGTTCACCTAACCGAGCCATGTCTAGTCAGGAAGGATCCATGTCCTTGAAGGAAAGCCGTTCCGTTTTCGCCGTTAACATGCGCAGGCGTCAACTTAAAGAGAAGGCTTTCTTCGGGGTGATTTTTTGCGCGACCATCGTGGCTATCACCATCTTGGTCTATCTGATTGCTAGCATCTGGAGTGACGGTTGGCCCTACTTGAACTGGGACTTCTTCACTAATTTCCCTTCTCGCTTCGCCAATAAGGCGGGCTTCAAATCAGCAATCTATGGCAGTGCATGGCTAGGGTTTTTAACCCTCATTATTTCTGTGCTTTTTGGCGTAGGTTCCGCCGTCTATCTTGAAGAGCTTGCCAACCGCAGTCGCACTAACCGCTGGATAGAACTTAGTATAGCTACTTTGGCTGGTGTTCCCTCGATTATCTACGGGATGCTGGGGCTTGGTATCTTCGTTCGCTTCTTTGCTCTAGGCCGCTCCGTCATCGCAGGCGCCTTGACTCTCAGCCTGCTCATCATGCCTGTCATCATCATCGCAGCGCGAGAGGCTCTTAAGAGCGTCCCCACCGGCATCAGGACGGGCGCTTATGCGCTAGGTGCCTCGCGCTGGCAGACAGTAAGAGATCACGTCTTGCCCTCGGCTTTTCCCGGAATCGCCACAGGCGTAATTCTCGCTATGGCGAGAGCTGTTGGGGAAGCTGCACCACTGATCATTCTCGGTGCTTTGACCTATATCGCTTTCGTTCCGGAAAATATGTTCGACTCCTTTACGGCCATGCCTATTCAAATATTCAACTGGGCGTCGCGTCCGCAGCCTGCCTTTCACGATCTCGCTGCAGCGGGAATCATTGTTCTGCTGGGCTTCTTACTTATATGCAACGCCGCCGCCATTTACCTCCGTTCGCGATGGAGATCGCACAAGCCATGATTCAATCGCATGCCAGTTCTATCTTGGAAACGCGCAATCTCAATATCTATTACGGCGATAAGAAAGTCGTTCGCAACGTCAGCATGAAAATTCCGAAGAGGACCGTTACGGCCCTCATCGGCCCTTCAGGATGCGGCAAGAGCACTCTCCTGCGGACCTTCAACCGTATGAATGATTTTATCGAGACTTTTCGCCACGAGGGTGAGGTTCTCTTTGAAGGGACCGACATCTATCGTTCAAAGAGTGATGTGACCGAGTTCCGTCGGCGCGTGGGAATGGTTTTTCAAAAGCCAAATCCTTTTACCTCCTCCATTGCAAAAAACATCAGCTGGGGTCCACTGGTCAATGGCTACGTAGGCGACGTCAATGAGTTGGTCGAACGCTGTCTGCGTAAGGCTGCCCTCTGGGACGAGGTGAAAGATAAGCTAGGCGATAGCGGTCTCGCTCTTTCCGGTGGCCAGCAACAGCGTCTCTGTATCGCGCGGGCTATCGCTATGGACCCCGAAGTTATTTTGATGGATGAACCCTGCTCGGCCCTCGACCCCCAGTCTACTCTGGCGATAGAAGATCTAATTTCCGAGCTGAAGCAGAATTTTACTATAGTGATAGTGACGCATAACATGCAGCAGGCGGCCCGTGTCTCCGAGTTTACTGCCTTTATGTACAACGGTGACCTGATAGAATATGACGAAACTTCGAAAATCTTTTCTTCCCCGGCGGAAAAACTAACTCGCGATTACATCGTAGGTCGCTTCGGCTGAGTTTCTGCGTAGACTGCCTAAATTTCTTCTCTGGTCGAGACCGACCGGCGATGCTAGATTATCAACTTGTATCGCCGTATCCTTTGCTAGACTTGGGTTCCCAGAAGCAACTGCTCCCTAGTCTCGGCATTTGGACACCCCAATATCCACCCCGGACCGCGTCGAGAGTATTCAATGAGCAGACAGTTGGAAGGTTGGCAGCGAACCCATAACCTCGGCGAACTAACAGACAAGCACGATGGCCAGACGGTATTTTTGATGGGCTGGGTACAGACTCGTCGAGATCACGGTCATCTTATATTTGTCGATTTGCGAGACCGCTTCGGCTTCACCCAGGTCGTACTTGATCCTTCGCAGGCACCAGGTCTCCTTGAGATCGGTGAGAAGCTGCGCAACGAGTTTGTTCTCGCCGTCAAAGGCGTCGTTCGAAAGCGCCCAGAAGGTATGATAAATAGCAAAGTGCCGACTGGTACCATTGAAGTTCAGGTGACAGACGCCAAACTTCTCAACAGCTCCGACCCGCTGCCTTTTCAGATTCAGGATCAAAGTGATGCGAGCGAAATGCTCCGCCTCAAGTATCGCTACCTTGACCTACGCCGCCAGACGCTCAGAAATAATATTCTCAAGCGCATTCAGTTCGTACGTGAGATGCGGCGCGCGCTAGAAGATGAGAACTTTCTCGATATAGAGACACCTTTTCTCTATAAGTCGACGCCGGAAGGCGCGCGCGAGTTTTTAGTGCCCTCCCGCGTTCACCCGGGCAAATTCTATGCACTTCCGCAGAGTCCGCAGCTTTTCAAGCAAGTCCTCATGATCGCGGGCATGGATCGCTACTATCAGGTGGTCAAGTGCTTCCGCGACGAGGACCTTCGTGCCGACCGCCAGCCAGAATTTTCGCAGATCGACCTTGAAATGTCTTTCGTCGATCGCGAGCAGATCCTGGCGACGATGGAGCGAGTGGTCGCGCGCGTCTGGGAACGTTGCTCGGGCCAAGCCGTGAACTTGCCGCTGCCGCGTATGAGTTACGATGATGCGATGGAGTTCTACGGCAACGACAAACCTGACACTCGCTTCGAACTCAAGCTGCAGAATATCGGAGCCGAAGTTCAAAGCTCGAGCTTCAAAGTCTTTGCCGGCGCTCTCAGCACCGGTGGCATCGTCAACGTTCTGCATATCAAGGGTCAAGGCGAAGCCTTTAGCCGCAAGGATCTCGACGAACTGGGCGAACTTGCCAAGCAGCACGGTTCGGGCGGACTGGCCTGGGCTAAGGTCAAAGAGGGTAAGGGCCAAGAGAGTTGGCAGTCCCCGATCGCGAAGTTTATTGGGGATGCGAACGTCGACGCAGTTAACGCCAAACTCGGGGCGAAGTCTGGAGACCTTATACTCTTCGGAGCCGGAGACTATCGCTCGACGAAAGCTTCACTCTCGGCCGTCCGCCTCGAGATCGGACGTCGCCTCAAGTTGATGGATCCCCAGAAATTCAATTTCCTCTGGGTACTTGATTTCCCGAGTTTCGAGCGCGATGGAGAGACGGGCCGACTGATCGCCTGTCACCATCCTTTCACCTCGCCTCGCGACGAGGATATCGCTCTGATCGAGACGCAGCCTGAGAAAGTAAAGGCCAAGGCTTACGATCTCGTGCTCAACGGCAATGAAGTTGCCGGAGGTTCGATACGTATTCACAGCCAGGAACTCCAGGCGCGTATCTTCAAGCTCCTCGGCCTCAGTGCCGAAGAAGCGCAGGCGAAGTTTGGCTTTCTTTTGGAAGCTCTCCGTTACGGAGCACCACCGCACGGAGGTATGGCTTTCGGTCTCGACCGCATGACTATGCTTCTGACGGGCTCCGAATCAATTCGGGATGTGATTCCCTTTCCAAAGACTAACAAGGCAGCCGACCTGATGACAGACGCTCCCAGTGAGGTCGGTCCAGACGAGCTCCGCAATCTGCACATTCGCGTGCAGAAGATGACCCTAGAGTGAGGCTTCTATGCAATCGACGCTTTCGCCTGATGTAGGTGAGTGGATAGACTTTCCGATGGGACCTCGGCTGCGGGGCTACCTTGGGATTAGCGAGGCCGAATACCGCGGTGCAGAGGCTGGTCACCCGAGTCCTGAGCGCGGCGACGCTTTTCAAGCCTACCTCGACGAGTTCATGCAGAGGCAGGCCGTCGAGGATCAGGCGGAATTTGTGGATTTGCTCGAGGAGCTGACGGCTATGGGCCTTTCGGCGTCGGCCTTAGCTTTGGCTGAGCGTTTTCCGCAGTTCAGTATCGAGGGAGATTTCCGCGCCTGTCTCGCTCTTGGTTCCGCGCTTATGATGGAAAGCGAACTCGACGAGGCGGTCCAGTTTCTGGTCCAGGCGCAGGCTACGGTCCCCCAGGAGATTGCGCCCTACGTGAATCTGAGCGCTATTTATTTTGCTCTCGAACGCGACAGCGACTCTATGTATTGGGCCGACCGCGGACTCCAGATCGACCCTAATAATTTCCGACTTTGGGAGTTGGTCGCGTCGATCTATCTGCACGAAGACAGCAAGACAGCCGGGACGCGGGTACGGGCGAAAGCCGAGCAGCTGCATTCCTATGCCGGCTCTTCTCTAGCAGCCGATATGATCGATCCCCAAGACAAGCTGCTGAAGGCCCAGTATCTCAGCGACGTTTTCAATGCGGGAGCGCGCGAAGAAGAGTTTCTGGTTGAATATACCGCCGCTTTAGGCATGGCCCAGCAGTTCGAGAAAATTCCTCAGCTGGTCTGGCGGCTCGAGCATCTGGAAAAGAAGGAAATTCACTGGAAGCTTTATGCGCATGCGGCTCAGGCCCACCTCGCCCTCAATCAAGAAGAGCAGGCAGCCCATCTCATTAAGCGCGTGTCTCAGTTCAATGACGTCCCCTCTCAGGTCCTCAGCGATCTGCAGGAAATCTACGATCAGCAGACTGAGTCTCAGACGGCACCCTAAAGCTCCGATTCATGAGATCAAGTAAGGAGAGAGCGGAATGTCCATCAAAGAAGTCTCGAGCAATCAAGCTCCAGCGGCCATAGGTCCCTACTCGCAAGCGATCGTCCACGGTGGTGTGGTATACTGCTCCGGTCAGATCCCTTTGGATCCTCAGACCGGGCAGATGAAAAACAGCAGCATCGAAGAAGAGACCCACCAGGTGATGAAAAACCTTCGCGCTGTGCTCCAAGCCGGAGGCAGTGACTTGCATGGCGTAATTCGGACGACTATTTATTTGCAGAATCTAGAAAATTTCGCCAAAGTGAATGAGGTATACGCAAGTTACCTGAGCAAGCCCTATCCGGCGCGTGCGACAGTCCAAGTGGCGAAACTTCCGCGAGGAGCCTCCGTCGAGATTGACGCTATAGCTAGACAGCTGTAGGGAATCTTGTAGAGCCCTTCAGCCTTACTCGTTACTCGTTCATGCAAGCCTCCTTCGGATCTGCCTTTGACTCTGGACTTTCGATTTTTGGAAAGCCCAGGGGCGCCTACTTCCATCTGTCGCTCGGAAGGTACTAGCTCTCGCTTCGAACAAAGTAGACCCCAGGGACCGACCTCTGCAAACCGCGCCTGGTCAGCCCTGAAGGGAGTCCGGCGGCCGATTTTTCTTTCCGGAAAACGTGCCACATAGGTATGAAAACCTTATTTGCTATGTTAGACTTGAAAAAACGACCAACTGAAGATTGGTATTTGGGAGCCCCATGAGACGCTTTCCTATGCTCATTAAGAAAAGCGCTTTATATATTATGGGCCTATTGAGTCTTGCCTTATTCCTTGGACAAAGTATTAAGGCAGCGCTTAAACCGCCTGTAGTGACCACATATGTAGAAATCGATGGTGTAGATTATGGCCCTTTCGATATAATCGAAGGTATGAATAAATTTGCGAGTGACGGTTTTCCAGTTTCGGCTCAGACCAGCTTTGAGACTATTCGTCTCAGCCGCGAGTTCGTAACTCAGCCATCTCTTTATCTCTGGGCCAAAAATCAGACCAGCCGCAAGTTTGGACCGAAAGACATCCATCTGGTCATGGAAAATGAAGAAGGACACGTCGTATCACGCAAGGTTTTGCAGCTTTGCCAACCTTTGTCTTGGTCCGTAGAATCTTCTAATCCTTCCTTAGGTGGTTTCAATGAGACTGTCGACTTGGCCGTCCAGAAAATCTCGATCTTCTGAGACGCGCGTGAGGCCTATACTGATTGCAGCAAGTTCATCATTGGCAGCTATTTGTTTTTTTGGTTGTCAAAACCTGTGGAATTCTTCGCCGAATTCCAGCAGCATGCCGGCTCCAGAGCCGAGGCCAGTTTACGCAGCTAGCGTGAAGGTCTATCTGCAGGACGATGCGAAGCACGAGATGTTTCTCGGCGAATTCGATCGCGCTTCCTGCGTCAACGGCTTCCCACAGCAGTGGTCTTACTACTTCACGAGCGTCGTGGGTCAGCATCGCTTCGATCTCGACTATGCTCCTCTCCTCGATCAAAAATCAGGTTCGGGTGCGCTCGTCGTAAAAACCGCTCAGCAGCGTTATCATCTCCGCATCGGCACTCTGCCTAGCACTATTGTTGCGCGCCAGCTCTGTGAAGAAACTAAAGAAGCCGACACGGTGAAGTTTGCCGCTGATGCTCCTGAGAAGGACGATCTGCTTTCAGCTCTCCGCTTGGCTGCTCCCGATTGCCAGTTCGAATACGATGGCGACAAAGGCTTAGCCTGCAGATTACAGCATCCGAACTCCAAAGAATTGCTTACGCAGCTAGAGACGCTGAAGAAAAACATGACCACCAAGTGGAATCATCAGCCCTATCTGCTGATTCGACGTCTTACTTTAGCGATGCAGATGCTCGACGCCCTGCGTCGCGACAGCAAAGCTGACTGGCAAAAGTCCTGTCGCATCGTCAAGTACTCGCTTCCCAACGAATTGCCTCTCAGCTTTCGCTCAAAACTCTGGCGGGATAAAGTTTGTAACGACAGCAAACCCGACGATGACACGGTGCTGATCGGGCTCGATCAAGCTGTCCGCGAACTGCAAACCCTCTCGCGGCGCATTGAAGAGGCAAGTCTGGTCGGACTCTTCACTCTGTCTGTGCCGCGCGATCAAAGTGCCTCTAAGGATTACTGGGTAAGCCTGCAGCCGATAGAAATCCCGCTGGTCATGAGTGAAGTTCCGCCGCAGACGATGAGCTGCGTTTGGCATCCACTCTTCTTCGAACAGCCTGAGCAGCAGCTGGTTGCGATCGATCTCGTCCAGGTCCCTCATTCGGATAAGAGCTTTTGTGCTCCAGCGCCCTCGCTCGCGCGAGCCAAGCGCGAGGCCGATATCTATGTACGTTCGAGTATCGCCAGCGAAATGGAGTTTCAGATCTCCAATGGCCAGTCGAAGAAGCTGCGCCTGCCGACGGGTGATTACCGTTACAGCGTTTCACAGTTCAGCGGTCCTTTCCCCGATGAAATGACATCAACGCAAGAGATTGCGCCCCTTTCAACTGGTCACATCAGCTGGAAGAGCGCGCGCCCTCACCTAGTTATCAAATCCTGGTGATCGACTAAGAAGAGGAGAGGACGCAGCTTCCTCTTCTCCAGCTTCCTTCCCTTGTAGAGCGCCCCCTTCATCATTATAGTCCCCCTGCATTGCCAACCTGCAGCAGAGGGTCTCCGCGCTATGAAATACACTATTCTCAACGGCAGTTCTCGCCAGCAATCTCAAAGCGGCCGCGTCGCCCGCTATATTCAGGCGGAGCTCGCCTCGCAAGTCCAGAATGAAACCTATCTCTGTGACCTAGTGAACAATCCTCTGCCTCTGTGGGATGAGAGCATCTGGTCTGAGGGTGAAGTATGGACGCGCCTCTGGAACCCCATTAAGGCCGAGCTGCAAAGCTCAGATGCTTTCATTTTTGTGGTTCCTGAGTGGGGAGGGATGGTACCTCCCGCCGTAAAGAATTTTTTCATGCTCTGTACTGCACGTGAACTCGGCCATAAACCTGGCCTTATTGTCGCGATAAGTTCTTCCCGCAATGGCGTCTACCCTGTGGCAGAGCTTCGTGTCTCTTCCTTCAAGAACAACCGTCTCTGCTACATTCCCGAGCATCTCATTGTCCGTGAAGTGGAAAGTATGTTCCAGGCTGGCAGCTCACACAGCGAAGATGACGCATATATCCGTCTGCGTCTCAGCTACTGTCTCCGTCTTCTCGAACAATATGGCTTAGCTTTGAAGCAGGTGAGGGCTAGTCAGCTTATCGATCATAAGTCTTTCCCTAGCGGTATGTAAGAAAGGCGAGCTTCTGGATTTTCCCTTTTGACGAGGCTTAATAAAATAGGCTATAGCCTTAGCTTGCTTAGGTCTCAAGTTTAAGGCTCTTTTCCAGAAGTGTTCTTCTCTCTCCAGCTTGAGGTCTCAAGCAGCGTGCGGCCCCCAGCGGACTTCCAAACTCTCTCAGTGTCGAGGTAATCGATTCATGCTTGATGTTCTCAGCGACGGCTTTCGCGAAGCCAAACTGAAATTGAGGGGCAAGGCCACTCTCAACGAATCCAATGTCAAAGAAGCTATCGACCTGATACGCAGAAGTCTTCTCGAGGCCGATGTCGAGTACGGCGTGACCAAGAATTTTCTGCAAAGAGTGCAGGAAAAAGCCTTGGGTCAGGAAGTGCAGCTCCGCGCTGGCAAGGGTGCACAGCGGATGAACGTTTCACCTGCTGATCACTTCGTGCAAATCTGTCAGGAAGAACTTGAATCCCTGATGGGTCCCGTCGATGCCGAGTTGACCTTCGCTACCAATCGCCCGACGACCATCATGATGGTTGGTCTGCAAGGTAGCGGTAAAACGACTACCACCGGGAAGCTGGCTCGCTATCTCACCACCAAACTCAAGAAGAAGCCACTCTTAGTCGCTGCCGATATCTATCGTCCCGCCGCTGTTCAGCAGCTGCAAGTACTCGGCGAACGAGTTGGTGTACCGGTTTTTCATGTAGCGCAGGCTAATCCGGTCACTATCTGTAAAGAAGCGATCAAGAAAGCTTATGAGCTAGGTTGCGATGTCATCGTTTTCGATACTGCAGGTCGATTGACTATAGATGAAGCTCTGATGCAGGAATTGGTCGACATTCAAAAAGAGACCAAACCTGACAACGTCCTCCTCGTCTGTGATTCGATGATGGGTCAGGATGCTGTGACCACAGCGCGATCCTTCGATGAGCATCTGAACCTCTCAGGGGTCATCATTACCAAACTCGACGGTGACGCGCGTGGCGGTGCTGCTCTCAGCATCAAAGAAGTCACTGGCAAGCCGATCAAGTTCTTGGGTATGGGTGAAGACCTGGAACGGCTCGAAGAGTTCCGTCCTGAAGGTTTAGCGAGTCGCATTCTAGGACTCGGTGACATCGTCGGACTGATGGAAGACTTTCAGAAAGTCTCGACTGACGATCAGGAAGAACAGGCGCTTAAACTTCTGCAAGGCCAATTCAGCTATATGGATTTCTATAAACAGATAGAAATGATCCAGAAGATGGGTTCGCTCAAGGACATTATCGCCAAGCTGCCTATGCAGGATATGATTCCCAAGGGCGCTAATATTGATGACAAAGAGCTGACCAAAGTGAAGGCGATGATCGACTCGATGACCAAGCGCGAGCGTATCGGTCTCGATAATCTCGATCAAAGTCGTATGACCCGCGTCGCCCGTGGAGCCGGCCGTCCTATCAAAGAAGTGCAGGAGCTACACAAGCGCTTCCTAGGCATGCGGAAAATGATGGGAAGCTTCGGCAAGAACCTCGGCGGGATGATGGGAAAAATTCCTGGCATGAATCAGCTGAGCCAGCTCAATCAGCTCAGGAAAATGGGTCAGGCGGGTGGCCCTGGTGGAATGGGAATGCCTGGGATGGGTGGAATGGGAATGCCGGACGAGCTGAGCTCGATGTTCGGCGGCGGCGACTTTGGTGCAGCCGCTCCCAAGAAGCCGATGGACCGTGAAAAGCAAAAGAAAATGAGAAAAGACGCCAAAAAGGCTCGAAAGAAGAATAGGAAGTAAAGACTGATGGATGCGAGCTTAGAGCCAAGAGTAGAAACTAAAGTTCCCAAGAAAGTTTTTATCGAAACTTGGGGCTGTCAGATGAACGTTGCCGACAGCGAAGAAATGCTCGGCATGCTCGAAGCTCACAACTATCAGGCGACCTCTGATGCCAGCGAAGCCGACCTGGTACTGCTCAACACTTGCCACATTCGAGAGAAGGCAACGCACAAGGTCTTAACCCGACTTGGCACTTTGCGTCCTCTGGTGGAAAAAAAGCCGAGCATGAAGATAGCGGTCACCGGCTGCGTGGCCCAAGCTGAGGGCGCCAAGCTCCTGCAAAAAGCTGATAACATCGATATTCTGCTCGGTCCCGGTAAGATCGCCGAGCTGACTTCTCTCCTCGATGCTCACGAGCAGGGTAAAAACCCCGTGATGGCTCTTGGATTCGATCGACATAAGGATGAGGGTGAAGCTCTACTCCTCACACCTCGCGCCTTGACGCCAGGAGAGCTGCCGAAGGTTAAACCTACTGTCAGTGGCAAATCCGAAATCACCCGCTACGTGAACATCGCGCAAGGTTGCGATAATTTTTGTACCTTCTGTGTTGTGCCCTTTACCCGTGGGCGAGAGCTGTCGAGATCTCCAGCCGATATTCTCGATGAAGTTGCGGCGATGATAGCCGATGGTTGCAAAGAGATCACCCTCCTGGGACAAAACGTCAACAGCTATGGTCACGACTTGCTTACTAAGGGCCGACTCTCGGCATCAGAAGCGGGACCCTTCGCCGACCTTCTCGAAGCAACTCTCGCGCTTCCAGGCCTCGAGCGGCTGCGCTTTACCACCTCCAATCCTCACGACTTCACACGACCGCTAGCCGAACTCTTCCGCCGGCATCCGCAGCTGGGACGATACATTCATCTGCCGGTTCAGGCGGGCAATGATGAAGTTCTGGAGCGTATGAAGCGCAAGGTTACAGTTGCGGAGTACATGGAACGCGTGCAGTGGTTGCGCGAAATCGATCCGACCATGGCTCTGTCGACCGATATTATCGTCGGCTTTCCGGGTGAAACCGAAGAGCAGTTCGAGGACACCCTGAAGCTTATGGCGGAAGTCCGCTACTCCTTCGTCTTTGCTTTTAAATATTCGTCTCGCAAAGGTACGGCTGCGGCTCGCTTCCGCGATCAGATCCCCGAAGAGGTTAAAACCGCTCGACTAGCGCGGCTCAATGCTCTGCAGGATAGGATCACGCTCGAAGGTAACAGTGCCGAGATTGGGCAGACCCGTCAGGTGCTTTGCCACTACGAGAGCCGTAAGACTCCAGGACACTACTACGCCCGTACCGAACATTTCCGCCTGGTGCGGATAGCTGCCCCTCGGAACATAGTCGGTGAGCTCTGTACTGTGAAAATCACGGACGCAAACAAGACCGCATTGATTGGCGAGCTGCTTTAATTACTATCGCCCTCATTCTTCATAGCGAACGGGCAAGCTTCCGCTCGCTATGTCTCGTGAGAGAAGATGCGATACGTAGGCATAAGCTACGATGCTCAGAAGAAAAAGAGCACCAGACACGATATAGAGTTGGTTATACATAGGTCCTCGTCTCGTTTTTTGCGCGGCACTAGAGCCGCTGGGTGTTGAGCGCACTCACGACGGGGATCTTGAGGACCTTTAGCTCAGAATTGGTGGTCACCTCTATGCTTTCAAACCAAGGTTTGCTCGGCACGGGCCCTTTCCAAGTGATACGGAGTTCCCAGGCATCCTCGACCGGTCGATAGCTCACATCGAAAGTATCCTTATTGTAGTCAACTTTCTCAATATGCAAACTTTGCTTAGATGCTCCCCTGATGAGGACAGTTGCGCTTCTTGAGCCGGCCTTTTTGCTCGCGAGGTTCATCTCGACCAGTGTCGGATGCCAGCTGAGAGTCCGAGCCACCTGAGCCTTGAGTCGCAGCACGATCGCGCTACCTTCCTGCTGGTTGGTGAGGATAGTGATGCTTTTGTTGAAGGGGCCGCTAAAGGCACTTGTGTCAACTTTGACGGAAAGCGTGCCTATATATCCTGCCTTGAGTACCTGCCCTGCTTTCAAAGATTGGCTGATGCAGCCACAGTCCTGATGTATCCCAAGAATAGTAACGTCGCCATCGCTGCTGATGCGAAATGGAAACTCAAAGTGGAGTTCATCGCCCTGAGCGACCCGACCTCGATCGAGCTGTTTCTGCTCCATTTCAAGACGGCCGATGGGAAAACCGAGCGCAGAAACGAGATTTTCCTCAATGCTTTCTGCCTTTAGCGACTGCGCACTGAAGAAGAGCATAATACCGACCAAGACTCGCTTCATAGTTAAGCTCCAACGAGAAAAAGATCCGACTGAGATCTCGTCTGCGTTTCGGCAGAAGCGGCTGCGACTTGCTAGGTAAAATTTGCACTCGAGACCTCCTCCGGCTGACCGATAGAGCCAGTCAGGGAGGTTTTGAGATGGAAGGCTGGCTTGAATTTATTGAACAGGACCTGCTGGTCATCTTCAGTGGGCTCGAAGGACGCGACCTGGCTATTCCGGTTTGCAGTCTGGCGATGCTGATGCTGCTGCTAGTTCCCTTGAAAAGCATCGACAGGCAGGATGTCATCTGCGGAATGATCTACGTGGTTTACTGCGTAGCGGCCGGAACAATATTTTTCTTTGCGATTCCAGGCGTGCAGGACGGCCTCACCGCGATCGGTTTGCATCTAGCTTTTACCTGTCTGCTAGGAGCTGTGGCTGCCTATCGCTGGTTCCACAGCACCAATGATTTTGTAATTAATCAGCGCGAGGACTCTGCAAGTCCCAAAGCTCAGGAGCCTTTACATGAGAAAAAATGATCATGATACCCGTCTTCTCATCTATCGAAGCCGTCAGATCTCGCTCGCTTTTCTGGTAATTGCCGCCTTGATTACCTTCGCCGTCATCATCGTTCAGGCCCAAGTGAATGGGCTTGTATGGTGGCACCTCGTGCTGCCGCTCAGCGCTCTGGGCAGCGCTTTTTGCTTAGTTCCTAAAACTGAAGAATGGGAATATAAGCCTTGGCAAGGCAAGCCGCGTAAGGTTGAACAGAATTTTGATCGCTGAGCCTCGGGCTCAAATTCCTTTGAGCATAACTTTATCTTGCCAGAGGAATTTGCCTGCATCGGGGGCGTCGAGCGGTTCTGCACTTATATGGATTTCAGCCTCATGGCCCAAAGCGCCGCGAAAATCGACCAGATCGCCCTTGTTTTCCAGCCATTCGCCATCTGCTCCCAGTGGAGCATTCTGCAATATCCAAACGCGCTCAGCAGCTTTTTCGATACTCACATTTACATAGAGCTTTGCAGGTGAAGCCGTGCCGATTGCGGACGCTCCGGGAAGCACACAGGCGATTTTCATATAAGCGGGGAGCTGGGGATTTAGTAAAAGCGCGCCTTCGTTGTTGAGCTGGGGCGTGCTGCGATCGCTTTGAATCCACGAAACTTCACAGTTCAGCTCGGCATAGCCTACGCCCTTACTGACCATATTTCGATCTTCTTGGATCTGCAGCTTAGGAGGCTGAATAATAAACAGGGTCGCTGCTGCCGCCAAAAACGCCAGACCACCCTGATACATACGTCGATTCGCGAGACGCCGTGGTGTGCGTTGAAAGCGATCAAAAATAAAACTTGGTACGGCCCCATTCTGCTGTAGCAGCGCCTGAAGAGAGCTAGAAACCTGGACCTCGGCTTCATCCAATTCTTCTTCAGTTAGGCCATCCACCTTGGCTTCGGCTTCTCGCAGGAGCACCTTCAAACGGTCCCCTTCGGTCTCGCTTATCCTGTAAGTCTTTGTCATCATGACGAAACTCCTTAAACCAGGAAGGCTGCAACCCCATGGCGACAGCGCTATCTTCTCGGTTTAAGGATGAGGTGTAGGCCAGAAATATTGCAGTAGGCACCCATTTTGGATCAAGTAATTTCGATGCCTTTTTCTTCAACCAACCGAACCATGGCCTGACTGACAATCAGTCGAAACCGTCGTAGATGAGAAAGGACGGTATTCTGGTTCATATTGAGTGCGTCTGAAATTTCCTTAATGGATTTTTCTTCGAGATAAAAAAGCTTAGCTACTGTTGCTCGCGGCTCACCCTCATGCACTTCGATCAGCTGACGGAGTAGCACCAGAGAATGCTCGAACTGCAGGCTCGCAAAATCATCTTCGGCTACGAGTATGACTTCGCGATCAGCACCGTCCTCATCGTCACCCGCGCTATCGGTCGCTGCAACGCTCACGCTGCGCTTGGTCTTACGGATCTCATTGAGACAGCGATTGCGGGCGATCGTCATCAGCCACCCGCTGAATGCGGCCTGTTCTTTCAGGCTGCCTATGTTCTGCCAGGCCTGCACAAAAATATCTTGAATCAAGTCGTCAGCGCCAGCGTCGTAGAACCTATAGCGAGTCACGACAGCTCGGACCGCCTGGTAGTGGCGCCGATAGAGAGTTTCAAAATCCAAAGGTAGGCTCTCTTTCTTCACCTGCTTGATCAACTGTTTGTCCCCTTTACTGCGATACTGTCGAACCAAAGCACAGGCGATTTTCCTAGGATTATTTCGGCTTCAGATTCAGTTCGCGGCAAGGCGGTTTCTGAAGAAATTTCTCGTTCGCTTAGTAGACCACTAATCACCCATGGCGATTGATATTGCAAGACGAAACTAGCAAGCTTCCCCTCGTGTAAGATTCCTTTAGCATCTCCTGCTGTCACCGGAATATTTCTTAAACTCAGCGGCTGCGGACCTTCGATCGAAACATTTAGAAAACCCGACCGGTCACAGCGAACACTCAGCTGAAATGCAGTCCCAGTAGGGCCTTCGTAACCCATCCCATCGACTGATGGAACGATCGTACCACCACCTTTGACGGTTTGCAGAAGAGAAATTTCACAACGTGCTGGCAGCGATGAGCTATTTCCTTTACTCACCATGAGCAATTCATCATCGCTTGCTACCTGCTGAGGTTTTTGCAAAGCGGGAATGATAACGAACAAGGCGAGCGCGGCTGCAGCCATCGCCCCAGCCCAAGTCATCCAGTTTTTCGAACTCGGTTTTTTATGTAAGGGCATAACGTTGCTTGGTGTTTGTAAGTCTTTCTGCTCATCAGCCTCGATGGGATGGACGCGCCTTTCAATGGCTTTCCATTGCCGTTGCCGATCCTCTTGATCTGGACTGAGAGTCGATCTGCCGGATTTAGCGCCAGCGATACGTTTCAGCTTCTGCTGCACGTCGCGCTCGAGCATCTCCAGCTCGGCATCCGAGATATTGGCGGCGTCGAGACGCTTCTCTTCTTCGAGCAGCAGGCTCTTTAATCGAGCCATATCTTCGTCTTTAATCGTAAATTTTTTGTCGTTCACGTTGATCCCATCTTCTCGTAGGGTCGCTGTTGACCGGAAAGTGTTGACCGTCTCTTTTTACCAAAATGTTCCTGCGTAGACAGCAAGTGTTGGTGAAATTAGGACAGATCCCTGCTCTTCACTAAAGTTTCGCACCAGGTCGAGCCGTGCCTCTGTACCGACGCGCAAGAGGTGATAGGCCCAGGTTGTATCGACTCCAGCCCCAAATCCAAGGCTAGGTTGCAGCACAGATCGATTGCGGGCGGTAAATGCTTCTTCCTCTAGCTCGCGTTTGATGTAGAGAGCCCCTGCTCCCGCTAACCAGCGCGCTTCGGTACGAACGCTACGGTCAGCCCGTGTCAAAATATCCAGGGGGTAGCGGCGACTGAGACCAACCAGGGCGCTGACCATGCTGCGCTTCTGCTTGAACTTGCGAAAGCTTCCTTCGTCACCTTTAACTTCGATCGACTCATTTTGCTCGGGATAGAGCGTCAGCTCCAACGCGAGGTCGTGTACCCACACAGCTTCCTCGAGGGTGTAGCGAAGGTCGATACCCTGCGCACTTTTCGGTGCATAGCCGTCCTGAACATCACCGTCAATGAATTGCTGCACCCGTAGACCCATCGTCAAACTATGAGGGAGTCTCGGCAAGAGATAGTTCGCTATCGAATACTCACGGCCAGCCTGGAAATTGACGACGCGATCGGTGAGAATTTTCTGCGAATCGGGATCGCGCACGGTAAGGCGCACATCGCCCTCCGGTACGGTAAGACCTTTGGTAACCGAACCGTATTCCTTGCCGTCGATGGCAACCACGAGTTTGGAGAAGCGGTCCATCAGCGAGAAGAGGCTAGCTCCCGCTGAGCGTTTTTTCAGCTCACCTGAGACGATGATAGGATCAGAGCCGAGCAGTTCCATGATTGCCGAAGGACGCTGACGCCCTTGGGTGTACGCGTAGGTCGCTTGGCTTGCGTAAGCATGGGCTTCCGTGATGGAGACCGCACCGTCACCGTTGCGATCCTGCTTAAAGCCTTCGATGAGAAAGTGGGTGTAAACATCATTTCCAAGCCGCTCATCTTCGAGGGCAGGTTCACGCCAGCCGCTAGCGGTGAGGATGATCGAACCTTCTGATCGTTCTTGAATAGGCTCTTCGAAGTAAGGCGCCTTCAGCTGCGCAAGAGCACGCTTCATTTCGGGCGTGAGCACCGATTTGCCGACCCCTGAGTGGCAAAAGGCGAGGATCAGTACCTTCTTCCGCGACTTTAGTTTTTGAAATAGATCGACCAGCTCATCGTAGTCGACGGCGGTATTCTTCATATTTTGGGGATCGGTTCCGCTCATGATGATGTAGCGACCGACTTTGCCGTCTTCCTTGTAGGCAACCGTGCCGTGAGTCGACAGGTAAACGACGACGGTATCTTCCTCGTTCCGATTGTCTTGATCGATTCTCTCGAAGGCTCGTTTCACATCGCTTGGCATTACGGATTTTTCACCATCGATGAGCAGCTCTCCACCATCGAAGGTATGAGCGTCTTCGCGGAAGTAGCGATAAACATCTTCAGCATCTTTTCGAGCGTAGCGGAGTTGGCGCCAAAGCGGGTTTTCAAACTGGCCGACACCGATGGAAAGCACAAACTTTTTAGGTCGTAGACTTTCGACGACGGCATTTTCAGGAGCCGCCTCTAGCGACCATGGCCTGAGACTGAAGCCAAACGCGAGGAGGCAAAGCAGAGGGATAATGCGGAGAGATTTATACACGGCTAAACTCCTGAGTGACAGCCGCGCCAACCTATCCGTAAATCCCCTTGAGGTCAATGCCTTTCACCTCTCCTGGCAAGCGTCAAAGCTTCTCAGCTAAAGGCATTCAGGCATTTGCCAGCGAGTACGATAATCTCTGCATACTAGTCATTTTTACGCAGCAGAGGCAGCTTATAGACTTCCTCCGGATATTGCCCGATGGTGCCCGAGCCTATATTGCGCCGGATATCCCCGTAAGCTTCGGAGGCTATCCAGTGTTCGAGTTCCCAACGCAGACTGAGGGGGCTGCGCATTTTTTCGAGACTGGAGAGAGCCAAACTGTGATCCTGGAGCATGGAGGTCGTAAGCTTGGCTAAAAAACGCGCAAAGACCAACTGGGCCTTTTCATCATCGAAGAGTCGAGACAGCTGCGCAAGCTCGTACCAGGACTTTCTTTGCTGAGGACTGAGCGCTCGCAACCAGCGTCCGACTTTGCCCGGCATGGGCAGCTCGGCGCCACGTGACATCCGTGGCACGATCGCCTCTATCTGATGGTGGAGGAGACTCAACTGCCAATCCCAGGCGGTGATACCCAATCTCTGGGCCAAGGCCATGAAGAGAAGGGCCCACTTGGTATCGAGCAGGCTGCCGAAGAAGGGCGGCTTTTTCTGCCAGAGCCCTTTCGATTGCGCACTGTACATTTTCTTCGGCTGCGGCAGCCAAGTCGCGCGTTCGAGAGCGTTGTGTATCTCGCTTTCGCTCTCGGTCAAGCCACGACCTTTCTTTACGGGCAGGAGGTGCTGATTGAGGGTAGCGAGAAGCTCGGGTATCAGCGGCCCGATGCACACGAGACCTTCGACCAGCTTTTTCTCGTTGCCTTCGAAGGTACTCAAGATCCTTTTAATGTGTACTTCTTGCAGATCGACGAGAGAGAACTCCCGTTTTTTCTCGCCGCAGATGCCCCAATGCCTTTCGAGCCCTTCGTTCATCACCTGCCTGACGCGAGCCAGCGTTGCGATGCGCCAGCACTGGTCGTAGCGTTTCAATTGAAAGCTGAGCTGCCAGAGCCGGGCCAGATCGCTATTGATGTAGTGGGTGAGGTAAGCCTTCCGCTCGAGGACCAGACTCTCAAGCTGCGCCTGTCCCCTCTCGCGGGTGAGATTCTCTAAACCTTCTATAACCGTCCGACTCGGTTGCACGACCTGCTGCAAATAACTGCTGACGTCCGCTTCGGTGATTTCACGCGTCTCGCCGACCAAGCGCACGATCAGCAGGAGTCTTTGCCGCTGTCCTTCGTCAAGTCTTTCCGTCTTGCTGATCCAGTGCAGCAGGCCTCGATGCAGTTTGCTCCAGCTGATGGCGAGCGGCTCTTGGCTATGGGCTTCGGCTTCCCCATAGAGCCGTCGGGCATCCCAGAGCAGCATCTCATCGGCTCCCAGATTCCAAGTAAACGCGTGTACTTTAGCGATAGCCTGCCAGGTCCAGTTGCGCAGAGGATCGCCAAAGTCGTGCTCTTCGACAGCGTGCCAGATGGCATGATCGTAAGCAGGACGGTTGAACTGAGTCGCTTGCATCTGAAAGAGATGGAGGATGTTAGGGAGCAGATACTCGAGCTGCTGGTACTGGAGCAGAACTTCAGCCAGCGACTGCCAAGCTTCTACTGTCTCGGGAAACCACTGCATGGGCGACTTCAGCCACTCATTGAGGGCGGCACGATCTTTGGGAGCCCCCGCTTCAAAACGCTGGATGCGGAGCAAGAAAGAATCGAGCAAACCGATCCGGCCGCGCCAGTCGAGCTCTCTTTGCATCTTCTGCCCGTATGTGCAGAGACCATCCTGATCGCGCTCCACCCGGATATCGAGCAGAATATCGAGGGCGCGCTGAAACTCAGGAGCCGTGCGCGGAATGTTTTCGAGCAGTTGAATGGCCAGAGACTCGTCGCGCTCGCGCAAGGCAACTTCGCCCAACATGAGAGACATACTGCTGTCGCTGAGTTTTACCTGGCCTCCGTATTGCTTCAGAGCCATCCAAATTTCTTGATCGTGTCGACGAAAGTACTTGTACGCCGCCTCGCTCTGATCGGCTTCGATATAGGACCAGCAGCAGTAGAGACGTTCGATAGGCAGGAGCCGCAGCGTCAGATCCTTGCGAAAGAGCAGTCCATCGAGCACCGCGCGCCTTTTAGCCTGCCAGAGCTTAGAGACGACATGGACCCGAATATCAGCCGTGATCTGCAGATAAAACGCGACCGAATGTTTGGCCAGACTACCCAGAACTTCTTCGAGTTCAGAGGCGGAGCCGTAGAGAAAGGCGAGTTCGCTCAGGCGTGCGGCTACATCGGGACGCGGAAAATTTTCGTAGAGGTTCCAGGCTTCCGTGCGGAACGAAGCCCAGCTCTGCTGGGTTTCAATCTTTTTGCGCAGTTTAAGTTCGGCTTCGAGGGCCTGATCCAGTCGTTCTTGGGGGGCAGCTAGCGGCGCAGTTTCGGCGACTTTAGCCCGAAGAGGCTCGGCATTCGTTTCAGCTCGGCGCTTAGCTTCCGCGTTTTCTAAGTTCTCGACGGGAGGAAGCGGCTGTACTGCAAGTTTATCCTGCAGATGTTCTGCCGGATAAGCCAGTAGCTCAGCGAGGGGTATCGATATGTTTTCCTCAGCAGAGCTCACAGCCGTAGTCAGGGACTCATCCCGCTGGGCACCTTTCCGGAAGCTAAACTCATCATTTAACTTTACTGGCGCACCAATACTAGCCGGAGATCTGGCGGTGGTCTGGAGGAGCGAGGCTTTGAGATCGGAAACTGTTTCCGGCTTGAGGCCAAGTTTTTCAGCCCAGCGCAAAAGGCGCAAGTTCTGAGGAAGGTCGCTCTGCATCGCATCCTGCGCCTTTTCAGGCCCTTCACCGCCCTTGTCCTTCTCCATGCACCCTCCTGCCGACTCGCTATTTAGGATCATTTTAGCACACTCCCAAGATTTCTTAGCCGTCCTTCTGGCCAAGAGGCCTTGACCTTTAATGGGCCCTCTTATATGTCTCGGTCAGTCGTGAAGATAAATACAAGTAAGCGGACAAATTGACATGTTTCAACTGTTAGCGCTCGATCTCGATGGCAGCATCGTTGATCTTCTCGAACGAGAGTCGAAGGAGTTGGGCGGAACTGTAAGTACGGCGAGCAATCACTACGAGCTCGTAGTCAAATGCCAAGAGTGTCGCTACGATGCCCTCTTTATCGATCTCGATCATCCGCGCTCGGGAACTGTTGAAGAAATCGAACAGTTTCGCATGATCTCACCTCAGCTTCGTTCCTTTGTCGTCACTTCGCTACCGCAGTGGGAGCAGGCCGTCCTAGCCATCAGGTCGGGTGCTGAAGACTACATGGCTAAACCTCTGAATCCAGAAAAGCTGCGGGCGATTCTGCAGACTCTGCAGCGCAGTCCTCTGCATCGGCCCGAGACGGGCAGTCTAGAATTTCAGAAGTCCAAGCGCATTATTGGGCGTTCGGCTGCGATCCGCAAAGTTTACGATCTCATTCAGAAGCTTGCCCGCGTCGACACCTCAGTGCTTATTCGAGGGGAAAGCGGTACGGGTAAGGAGTTGGTTGCTCAGGCTCTGCACTACAACTCCGTGCGCCGCCAAGGGCCTTTCGTCGCCGTCAACTGCGGCGCCATTCCTGAGAACCTGATCGAGAGCGAACTCTTCGGCTACGAGAAAGGCACCTTCACCGGTGCTGATAAGAAGCGTCTCGGCAAATTTCAGTTTGCTAATGGGGGTTCGATTTTTCTCGACGAAATCGGCGACGTTTCGCCCCAGATGCAGGTCAAGCTCCTGCGCGTGCTGCAGGAGAGGAAGATCACTCCGGTCGGTGGCAATCAGGAGATTCCGGTCGACGTCCGGATTATTTCCGCCACCAACCGCAATCTTGAAAAGATGATGCAGGAAGGCAAGTTGCGCTCCGATCTCTACTATCGTCTCAACGTTATGCCGATTCCTCTGCCTCCGCTTCGAGCTCGTCAGGAAGATATCGAGGACCTGGCTAAGTTCATGATAGAGAAATTCAACAAGCTCCACGGACGCGGCATCAAAAAGCTCAGTGCTGATGCACGGGACGCTTTGATTCACTACGACTGGCCAGGCAATATCCGCGAATTGGAAAACGTCATCGAGCACGCCTTTATCATCGAGGGTAGCGACGTGATTCATTCCGATTCGCTGCCACCGCACATGGTTCAGCAGGTGGGCCAGAGCGAAAGCTCAGGAGCTCCCCTGTCGCAGATAGTCGCGAGTGAAAAACTGGACCAATCTATCGATGCCGAGCTCAAGCAGATCGAGCAGCTGCTGCCGGACGACAACAATTCTTTGAAGTATCCCGAACTCAAAGAGCAGTTTGAAAAAGAATTCATCAAGCGCGCCCTCAAAGCTTTCAACGGTCGCATCAATCAGACCGCTGAGCAAACGCAGATGACCAAGGTCACTCTCCTCCGTAAGCTTGAGAAGTACAACATCAACCCCAAAGAGTTCCAGCACTGAAGATCAGGCAGCGTCAGGCTTTCGAGCTCTCTTAGCCGCGCGACGGCTAGGGAGTTTACGGCACGCATTGACTTCTGCTATCATGGCGGGATTAGCGAATCTCAACCTGGTGGATCTTCTGGAAACTTTTCGCATCATCGGCATCGATCCTGGCTCGCGTATCACCGGCTTCGGTATTCTCGAAGTTCCACGCGGAATCGTGAATCTGAAAAAAATCGAAGTGATCGCGTTTGGAACCTTGCGCTCCAAAGCTGGCCTTTGCCATACCGACCGTGCCGGCTACCTCCACGAAGCTCTCTACCAGCTCGCGAGTCAGTATACGCCCGAAGTCTGCGTGATGGAGAAAGCCTTTACCGGCATCAATCCCTTATCTGCCTTGCGCCTAGGCGAAACCCGCGGTGCTCTCATTGCGGCCGTGCGCCGCCTGGGTATCAACGTTTCCGAGGTAACGGCCACTCACGTAAAGAAGACCATCACGGGCCAGGGCCATGCCACGAAAGAGCAGATTGCGCTGGCTCTCAAGTACCTCCTCACTTTTGACCGCGGCGACCTTCCCTTCGATGTCAGTGATGCCGTTGCCATTGGTCTGTCTTATGGACTATCTTTAGGCTTATTGCATAAGCCGGCGAAGTCTTCGTTCAACATGCCGGTCTAAAGCTATCTCAAATTTCCATTAAGAGTCGGAGCCGCTTGGGATGAATCTCAACCGCCAATTTCCCTCGACCCGTTTGCGCCGTCTGCGATTTCACGCTTTCAGTCGCGATCTAGTTCGCGAGAACCAGCTGACGCCCAGCGACTTTATCTATCCGGTCTTCGTCGTAGAGGGTCAAAATCAGCGGGTGCCGATCGCGTCGATGCCAGGGGTTCAGCGCCAGTCCATCGACCTCCTTCTCCATACGGCTGAGCGTTGCAGCGAACTAGGAATCCCGGCCCTGGCTCTCTTTCCTGTGATTGAGTCGCCGCAGAAATCTCTGCTCGCCGAAGAGTCCTTTAACCCCGAAGGTCTTGTACCACGCACTATTGCAGCTATTAAGCAGCGCTTTCCCCACTTGGGCATCATCACCGACATAGCCTTAGATCCCTATACCATCCATGGCCAGGATGGAATCATCGACGACAAGGGTTATGTGATCAACGATCAAACGATAGAAGTTCTCTGCCGTCAGGCCCTCTGTCACGCTCAGGCCGGAGCCGATGTAGTAGCCCCATCAGATATGATGGATGGGCGTATTGGTAGGGTCAGAGACGCTTTAGATGACGCTGATTTTCCGCTGGTCCAGATCCTAGCCTATGCTGCCAAGTACGCGTCGAGCTTTTACGGACCTTTTCGCGATGCTGTAGGCTCCTCTGGCGCTCTCGGCAAGGGCTCGAAGGAGACCTATCAAATGGATCCGGCCAACAGCGACGAGGCTCTGCACGAGGTCTCTCTCGATTTGCAGGAAGGTGCAGATATGGTCATGGTTAAACCTGCTCTTCCTTACCTCGATATCATTCGACGTGTGCGAGAGACTTTCAAGGTACCGACGCTCGCCTACCAGGTCAGTGGCGAGTATGCGATGCTCAAAGCAGCGGGACAGAATGGCTGGATAAATGAAAAAGCCTGCGTGCTTGAGGCTCTTCTCTCCATCAAGCGTGCGGGCGCCCATGGAATTCTCACCTACTTCGCTATCGATGCTGCCCAATGGTTACGGAGTTAAGGCATGGCTTTCGCTTATCCGGTCGCTTTTCGCTATCTGCAATCGAGTCGTGAGAACAGGTATTTCTCCTGGATCACTCTGCTTTCTCTCAGCGGTCTCGCCATCGGGGTAGCGGCTCTTATCGTCGTGCTTTCGGTCATCAATGGCTTCGAATTCGAGCTCAGAAACCGCTTCCTGCAGGCCAATGCTCATATCATGGCTTACCGCTATCCGGCTGGGATGGTGAATCCAGAAAAATGGGCAGCGATGATTCAAAAGGATTTTCAGGCGAAAGTGCGAGGTACCTCGCCTTTTATCCATTACGAGACCATGGCCAAATATGGGGGCATCATGCAGGGGGTGCTGGTGCGCGGCATCGTCCCTCGTCAGCGAGAGAACGTGCAGAGTCTGCATGGTTTAATTCACCCGGACGAGGCTCTCGATAAGCTGCAGGCGGAAATCGACGAACTCGCCTCGGGCAAGCCGGAACCTGAGATACCTTCGATAATCGTTGGCGCGGGTTTGCTGGGAATATTCAACGCCAAGATCGGTGACACCATTTACCTGATCGCTCCCTCGGAAAACCGCTTCTCAGATATGAAGCGCTTCAAGATCATAGCTACCTACAACTCGGGTCTCAAACATTATGACAATCGACTGATAGCGATGAGTCTCACGTCCGCCCAAAAGTTTTTCAATATGGGTGAAACCGTGACAGGGCTTGAGATTGGTCTCAATGACCCCGATCTGAGTCCTCCGGTCGCGAGGGAGATGGAAGAAAAATACAATCTCTCCTTTCGCGAGTGGCAGTCGCACAACAAACCGCTGATCGATGCCATGGAGCGCGAGCGCGTTGTCATCGCCTTGATTGTGGCGATGGTGGTGCTGGTAGCTGGATTCAATATACTCTCAACGGTTTTCGTGTCGGTAAGTCAAAGACAGCGGGATATCTCTATCCTCAAGGCTTTGGGGGCAAACAATCGGCAGGTGATCGGTCTCTTCTTAATTCAGAGTCTTTCGATCGGCATTGTTGGAAGCGTGGTTGGCGTCATCATGGCTGGAGGAATTTCCTATATCCTCAAGACTTATCCTTTCATTGATCTGCCGGAGCCTTACTTTCTCACGAGTTTGCCCGTCCATTACAGCTCCTCTGTTTATGGCGGTGTCTCAGCATGCGCTATCTTAATTTGTCTTATAGCGGGCCTTTATCCTGCTTTTGTAGCATCACGCGTTATACCCACAGAGGGTATAAAGGGCACGGGAGAAGCCCTCTGAGCCAAAAGCCGTGCGCGAAACAAGCTGAAAAATTGTTTGTAAATCAAGGTATCTCAAGGCTAAGATAGGCGGTGTTTTTCATATGAGGCAGACGTGGGGTCACCGTTGAGTAACGACGAGGCTACGGCGAAGAAAAAGAAGATACCAGCGGGAACCATTCCTTTGATGATGGCGGGTGACCTACTTTTGGCACGATCGAGCAATCGTGAGTACAGCCAGGTTTTTCGGCGCTATGAGGCGATACTCGAGGTCTTAGCCAATATGGATAGGGATGAGCGAATCATGAACTACAAGTTTTTGATCGCTCTGATATTGACTAGCCACGCAAAAAAACTTCAGAGCGTGCAGGAGCGCAAGGCGCTCTTTGACCTTAAAAATGAGCTTTATTTCAACGTCGCCAACAATAAAAATTTGCGTCGCAAAATTGCCTTTCGCTATCTGGTGTCAAAGAATTTTCGCGTCGTCACTTTCTGCGAACCCTGTCAGGCGAAGAATACAGCGGAGAAGCTCGAACGTCACAAGTGGAAGTTCTGTCGCAACTGCGTTGTCGATAGGAAATTCTACAACGTGCTGCAGATGTCGCATCACTTTGAAAAAGGAACCGTTGCTCTCTATCTGAGCAACGATTTGGTTCACAAAGTTGAAAATCTGAAAGTGACGCAAAAAGGCAAGCTAGAGAATCAGAAAGAAGAAGGTCGCTTTGACAAGTTTCACTACAACGTCAAAAACCTCGATATCTTCACTCTTGAATCGGTAAAGAAGGTGCAGGCCCGCCTGCTTCTGATATAGAAGAGACGGACCTAAAGCTCATTCGCCGAAGAGTTTTCCAAAAAAGCCGCCGGCTCCGGCGTGCACTTTCTCCCCAGAAATCTCTGCAAATTTCGCGAGCAGTTCACGCTGTTCTTTAGAGAGTTTCGTCGGTATTTCGACGTTGAGTTCGACGATCATATCACCGCGTCCGATACCCTTCAGACGAGGAATACCTTCACCGGGTACAGTGATTCGCTGACCAAACTGCGCTCCGGGTTGCACATCGACTTCTATCTGATTGCCGGGTCCGAGTATGGGCACTGAGAGTCGACAGCCAAGTGCGGCCTGCACCATCGAAATGCTGGCCGAGTAGATAAGGTTAGAGCCATCGCGCTCAAAATCCTTGCTATCTTTGACCTGAAGGAAAACGTAGAGGTCGCCAGCAGGTCCTCCCATCCCTCCGCCCATGCCCTCTGAGGACACGCGAAGACGGACGCCTTGATCGACTCCCGGAGGAATCTTCACGCTGACTTTCTTAGCTTCTTTAACTCTCCCGCGACCCTTGCAGGCTTTGCAGGGATTGGTAACCATCTCGCCTTCGCCTTGGCAGCTAGGGCAGGTGGTAGCAACGCTGAAAAAGCCCTGACTCCGCCGAACCTGGCCCATGCCACCGCAGGTCGTACAGGTTTTTTTGCCACCCGACTCCGCGCGCTCGCCTTTGCAGGTTCCGCAGGAAATTTCACGATCGTATTCGATATATTTTTCGACGCCGAAAGCGGCTTCTTCGAATTCGAGGACCAGATCATAGCGCAGGTCAGCGCCTTTACGAGGCCGCTTCTTGCCACCACCGCCTTGACCAGGAGCACCGGAGAAGCCGAAGAAATCTTCGAAGATGGAACCGAAGGAGGAGAAGATATCGTTGACGTCCGAGAAGCCCGAGAAGCCTTGGCCCGAGAGGCCGGCGTGCCCATAGGCATCATAGACCCGACGCTTTTCAGAATCGGTCAGCACTTCGTAAGCTTCAGCTGCTTCTTTGAACTTGTCCTCAGCTTCTTTGTTGCCAGGATTACGGTCTGGGTGAAACTGCATAGCAAGTTGACGATAAGCTTTTTTGATATCTGGTTCAGAAGCTCCTCGGGAAACACCCAGGATCTCATAGTAATCGCGCTTTTCCATTTTAGCCGTATCCGTGAATCTAAGGTTATAAGAAGCCTTACAGCCTCTGCGACAAATTAAGATTGGAAGCTGTGTTCGGGGCCAGGAAACTGACCACTTTTCACTTCAGAGTCGTACTGTTTAACAGCTTTGAGGACTGATTCTCCTAAATTAGCATACCTCTTTAAGAATTTTGGAGTAAATTCACTGTTAAAGCCAAGGAGATCATGGAGCACAAGGACCTGTCCGTCGGTGTCTGGTCCGGCCCCTATCCCTATAGTAGGAATCGAAAGTTCACGAGTCACTTCAGCGGCCAGGGGCTGGGGCACGAGTTCGAGGACCAGCGCGCAAGCACCTGCTTCCGCTAAGCCCTTGGCGGCTTCGAGGAGTTCCTTACCTTGTTCACCGCGGCCTTGCACGCGATATCCGCCAAGAGTATGTATGCTCTGCGGCGTCAGGCCGAGATGACCGACTACAGGTATGCCGGCCGCGACGATAGCCTTCACCTGCGGCAGAATTGCCGCTCCACCTTCAAGTTTAACAGCGTGCGCCCCCCCTTTTTGCACCAGACGACCTGCATTGCGAAGGGCCTGTTCGACCGAAATGTTATACGACAGAAAAGGCATGTCGGCGACCAGCATAGCTCTTTTCAAGCCTCGACTGACCGCGGCAGTGTGATGGAGCATGTGTTCCATCGTCACGGGTATTGTATCTTTAAGTCCTAAAATTACGTTGCCAAGGCTGTCCCCTACCAAAACCATATCGATCGTGCTTTGTTCGATCAGCGCGGCGAATGCAGCGTCGTAGCAAGTGATCATGCTGATCTTTTGACCATCATGCTTGCGCTTCTGCAGTGTCCTCACTGTTACGGGCTGCTGCGCTTCGGGCGAATGTTTGCTCACCGTCTGTCCTTTTGCTTAGAAATAGGTAGGGTGCAGTCCGCGACTCAGAAACATGGCGCAGCCCTTCAGGCTGTCCCTGATAAACGATGTTTCCCCCGTCTCCGGCTGCTTCCGGTCCTAACTCGATAAGCCAATCAGCAGCTTGAATCAAGCCGAGATGATGTTCGACGACGATGATCGTGTGTCCCGCATCGCGCAGGCGGAGCAGCTGGAGGAGCAGCTGGTGAACGTCCTGATCAGAAAGACCGGTCGAAGGTTCGTCGAAGATGAGGCAGCTGCTCTCGCGCTCATTGGCGTCGAGCATCATCTTCAGAAGCTTCAAGCGTTGGGCCTCGCCACCAGAGAAGGAAGAAGTGTTTTGACCGAGCGTCACATACCCGAGTCCTAAGTTGATGACCTGATCGAGCGACTGGGTGAGGCGGGGCTGATCATAGAAGAACTCTCGCGCCTCGCTCAGGGTCAGGTTCAAAATTTCGCGCAGGTTTTTGCCTTTCACTGTAATAGCCAAGGCGTCCTGAGTGAACTGTTTACCCTCACAGGTTTGGCAGGTGACAGGCATTTCACCCAGGAAGGATAAATCCTCGATCACGTAACCGAGTCCCTTGCAGGTTTCGCAGCGGCCACCGGGTACGTTGAAGCTAAAAAACCCCGGTTTGAGATTCTTCGCTTTGGCCTGCGGTGTCGCCGCCAGGATTTTGCGGATTTCGTCGAAGATGCCGAGGTAAGTGGCGATCGTCGAGCGCGAGGAGCGGCCGATTCCTTCCTGACTGACAAAGTGAATGGCATGGAAGCTTTTGAGGACGGCTGGCGGTCCGAGCGAGTCGGCGAGAACCGCTGACTTTTCATATTCTTCTTCAGCCTCTTGTCCGAGAGCCTCGACTAGCATGGGATAGAGAGTGTGACGAATCAGACTGGTTTTGCCGCTGCCGCTGACCCCACAGACAACGTTGAAGCCGCGCACCAAAAAACGGGCGCTGACGTTTTTGAGGTTGTGGGTACGCGCATTTATGAGTTCTAAAAACTGGTCGTTCTCACCGATAGTTCGACTTTTAGGCCATTTAATGGCCTTGCTTTGACGGCCCGAGGGCAGTCCTGCGTAGCTCAGTTCTCCGCCGCGGTGACCGGCGCCGGGGCCGATTTCAATGAGGTGTTCGGCCCCATTGATGAGAGTCCGCTCGTGTTCGACGACGACGATCGTATTGCCTTGATCGCGCAATTCCTGCACGACTTCCAAGAGGTGTTGGCTATCGCGGGCGTGCAGGCCTACGCTCGGCTCATCGAGACAGAAGAGAGTCCCGGTCAGTGCGCTGCCGAGGCTTCGGGCCATATTGATCCGCTGCGCTTCACCACCTGAGAGCGTGCGGGCGCTGCGATTGAGATTGAGGTAGCTCAGTCCCATTTTCAGAAGGTAGCCGAGTCGGGCGAGCCCTTCTTGGGTGGCTTCGTCGACGGCCGCCATGAGACCTCCGTCGAAGTCGGGGTTCTGCTGCAGACGATGCCGCGCTTCCAGACTTACGAACCAAGCGTGAAAGTTCTGCAGGGAGAGTTCGCCGTATTGGGCAAAATTCTTGTCATCGATGAGGCAAGCGAGGGCTTGGCTGTTCAGTCGTTTGCCTTCGCAGCTGCTGCAGAGAACATAGGTCGTAAAGCGCGAAGCATGAATACGGTAGTGGGCTTTGTAGCGTTTGCTGTCGAGGTACTTGAAGTAACCGTCGATGCCATCGAACTGAGTTTTGCTGTCGCCTTCATAGAGCCACTTCCAATCGCTCTGCGTATAGCTCTTGAAGGACTTCGTCGTATCGAATCCGCGCGCCGCAGCACTCTTCTTGGCCATTTTATAATAGACTGTATGCTCCCCGAAGTTCCAGGGTGAAACCCCTTCTTTCAAGAGCGAGGAGCTCATGTCAGGAATGATTTTAGCGCGATCTTTGATGGGCATCCGACCAAAACCTTGGCAAGTTTCGCAAGCCCCTTGAGGATGATTGTGATTGAAGAGCGTCGGAGAGGGCTCGATATATTCCTTGCTGCAGCTTGGGCACTTGAGGAGTTTGCTGAACCTCTGCTCCTCTCCTGCTTCAGTTCGCAGTACGGCATCGCCGCGTCCGAGGCGCAGGGCGAGTTCCGAAGCCTCTATAGTGCGCGAGCGATTTTCCTCCGTGAGCTGAATGCGGTCGACGACGATAAGGCTTTTCTTGAGGTCTTTGGGGTCGACGTCTTCGATTTTCTGCAATTCCCCCTTCACCCAAGCGCGCGTGAAACCCTGACCGACGATCTGGGTCTTGAGATCGTTCGGCTTCACCGAAGCCCAGGCATCGAGCGGTGCTAGCACGAGACAGCGCTGCCCGGGCCAGCGTTCTAAAACCACCCGGCTGATAGCGGGTCCATTGGCTTTGACGAGGGGATGCCCACAGCAGTAGACCTGAGACAGATGGCCGAAGAGTATGCGGAGCACGTCGTTGAGTTCGGTCATGGTGCCGACTGTCGATCTTTGATTCAGACCGGCTTTCACCTGACGAACGGCGATAGCTGGAGGCAAATTCCTCACATCATCGAGCACCGGACGCGCCATTTGTTTAAGAAACTGCCGCGCATAGCTCGACAGGCTTTCAACATAGCGGCGGTAAGATTCCCCGTAGAGAGAATCGAAGACCAGCGAACTTTTCCCTGAGCCGGAGACGCCGGTCACGACCGTAATTTTGCCCAGAGGAAAACGCAGGGTAATATTTTTAAGATTATGAGTCCGCACACCCTGCAGCTCGATATGCTCCAAAAAATCTGACATGGTTCCCCCTCACAGCTGAGTTGCGCATGCGCCACGGAACACAGTATCCTGTCTCCATGGGCAAAGGGAGGGGATTTCTCATGGAGAGCGGGGCAAGATTCCGGCTACAGCTTGGCTACTATCAACATCGACGCGGCCATCGCGATTGAGATCGTATACGCGGCGAACTACTTGGCCCTGAGCATTGAGGTACTCTAGCATGTCGGTATTGCCGTCTTTATTGAAGTCCCAGGCGCGATAAGCGAGGCGCCTTTCGAGCAGCTGATCTCCGGCATAGACGCGAACAAAAATTGGCAAGAGATCGGGCATGGGATCTTCGGCTTTTTCGAGGGCTGCTGGTTCTAGAACATAATGGGTCCTAGGCGGCTCTGCAGGGGTTTTTTCAGTTGTGACACAGGCGAACAGCAAGGTAGATATACTTATCCAAAGAGCACAGCGCAAAGCTGGCTGCCATAAGCGCGGGCTCGAGTGAGCGCTCGGGGTCCAATTTCGAAGCAAGGGCGTAGGCATAGGGTATCTCTCCTGGTCCGTCCTTATATCGATCGACACAAAATGGCTTTCCATTAAATCGCACCGTACAACATGAGTTCAAAGCAGCTATGCAAGATCCTAAATTGATTCGTAATTTCTGCATCATTGCCCACATCGACCACGGTAAGTCAACGCTCGCTGATCGACTTATCGAAACGACCGGCAGCTTGACTCTTCGCGAGATGACCGCCCAGGTGCTCGACAGTATGGATATCGAGAAAGAGCGCGGGATTACGATCAAGGCTCAGACGGCTTCGATGAAGTACAAGGCCAAAGACGGCAAAATTTACCTACTGAATCTGATCGACACCCCAGGGCACGTCGACTTCAGCTACGAAGTTAAAAGAAGTCTGGCAGCTTGCGAGGGTGCCCTGCTTGTCGTCGATGCCGCGCAAGGCGTTGAGGCGCAGACGGTGGCCAATGTTTACATGGCGATTGAGTCCAATCTCGAAATCATTCCCGTGATCAACAAAATCGATCTACCCTCTGCAGATCCCGACGCTGTCATGCTGCAGATTGAGGACGAGTTGGGGATCGATACGACCAATGCGGTGCGCGCCAGTGCGAAGGCCAATATCGGTATCGTCGATATTCTGGAAGCTATTGTAGCGTTCATTCCGGCTCCGGCCGATAATAACTCGGAGACCTTTCGTGCTCTGATCTTCGACAGCTGGTTCGATGCCTATCTAGGTGCCGTTTCGTTGATCCGCGTCGTATCGGGTCAAGTGCAAAAGAATCAGCGCATTATGATGCTTTCAACGGAGAATACGCACGAAGTTCTGAAGGTCGCGCAGCTGACCCCGAAGATCATCGATTGCGAACGTCTGACGAGCGGCATGGTGGGGATCATCTCTGGTTCCATCAAGTCGGTTCGCGACACCAAAGTCGGCGATACCATGACCGACGCGCAAAAACCCAACATGACCCCTTTGCTAGGGTTTCAAGATGCCAAGCAGATGGTCTTCGGGGGTATTTTTCCGGTTGATGCCTCCGATTACCAAAATCTAAAAGACTCGCTTGAAAAGCTGATGCTCAACGACTCCTCTTTGACGACCGAGCCCGAGGTGTCGCAGGCACTTGGTTTCGGCTACCGAGTTGGCTTCTTGGGTCTCTTGCACATGGACATCATTCAGGAGCGTTTGGAGCGCGAGTACAACCTCGATCTAATCTTTACAGCTCCAACCGTAGTCTATCGGGTACGGACGACCAAGGGTGAGAACCTTTTGATCGAGAACCCCGCTAAGCTGCCTGAACCGGTTGCAATCGAAGAAGTCCAAGAGCCTTATGTGCTCATGACGATTCACACACCGGAAGAATACATCGGTAGTATTCTAAAGATTCTTCAGGAAAAGCGCGGTATCCAGAAAGACATCGAGTATACGAATGCGAAGAAGGTGAAAATCCTTTACGAACTGCCGATGAACGAGATGATTTTCGACTTCCACGACAAGCTCAAGAGTATTTCTCGCGGCTATGCATCGATGGATTACGAAGTGATCGATTACCGTCCTGGTGACCTTTGCAAGGTTGATATCATGGTCAACAGCGATAGGGTCGATGCTCTCGCTTGTATTACGCACCGATCGTCGGCCGATTTCCGGGGACGGGCGATCTGCAAGAAGCTCAAAGAGATTTTGCCTCGTCAAATGTTCCAGATCGCTCTGCAGGCAAGTATCGGCTCCAAGGTCATTGCCCGCGAAACTATTTCTGCTCTACGCAAAGACGTAACGGCTAAGTGCTACGGCGGTGATATCTCACGGAAGAGAAAGCTCTTGGAGAAGCAGAAGGAGGGTAAAAAACGAATGAAGCAGATCGGCAATGTCGAGATCCCTCAGAAAGCTTTCTTAGCCATCTTGAGTCTGGATGAAGATTGATCCTTAAGTTTATTACTAGTATCTCGAGTCCCCCTTAAAAGTATCCGGGGGTTCGAGCCTAATCAAGCGACTCTTCACCCAAAATTACCCGCCGCCAAGTCTCTATTTTCTGGCTACAAAACAGCTTCGCTCAAGTTTTTCCCAAAAATTCCGATAAGAGACAAAATAATTCCGTCTACGAGTTGAGACTTTTGCTAGGGAGAGGGTGTTGATAATGCAAATAAGTAATTTTTCCTTGAGGCTTTTTATTCCAAGCGTGTCGCTGCTACTTCTGCAGTTTTCATGCAGTGATCTTTCGCTTAACGGTGGCGTCAAGGCGAAGTCAGCGCCGGCTTTCAGCCAGTCCGAAGATAAAAACACAGGCATGAACCAGGACGCGCTGAAAGAAGACAAGTCCATGTTGGACGTAACTGCGTTGTCCTATGCACAGCAGAAGCACAATGAAGTAGCTGCACAGCTGGGCGATTCGAGTTTTACAGTGTTTCAGCATGAATTTGAGGGTTTGCAGTCTCTCTTTGCTGAGCTGATAACTGGCCTCGAACTCATCGACGACAAGCGGACGATTAGAGAACAACTCACTGATCTCGGTCTCGATCCCGAAGAGCATGAAGAGCCTAGTGATCAAGATATCGACGATGCTTTGCTGTCGATAGAGATCGATATTTTGTCCGACAGACTAATGAATTTGCAGGGACGCCCGACTATGCATCTAGCACAACCTGTCGCAGTTCCCGGCCCCGAAGAGAAAAAGTTGGACTCGTTTGGAGAGAAATACAAAGCCTACAAACAAGAAGTTAAAGATCTGATTTCCGACGAAAAGGAAAAGGAAGACTATGGCGTTAAATTTAGTGCCGGTTGCTTCTCGCTGATGTTTTCGGGCGATGTTTTTCGAAATGCAGCTGTCTTCAGCACACTGAGCGCCTTCAGCAACTCAAGCTTTTATTCTTTCGGATTTTTGAATGCTTCTCAGCAAGTTGCCAATCCAGGGTCCAAGCCTTTTTGCTTGGTAACCTACTGAGTAGTAGAAAGCCGGCGCAGAGAGCCGGCTTTTCTCATTTTGTACGAGGAAGCTGGCAGCCGGGGGTATTGATATCGAGATTCCCTTTGGCGTTGCGGCAGGAATAGACCCAGTAGGTTTGCTGAGCGTAACCAATACCCTTCTCGAAGAAGACTTCTCCGTTTTCATCTATCTCACAGGGATTGTTGACTTCGCAGCGGCGGCCGCTCTCGTTAGCGGTGTTGTTAACGGCCACGACAGTTCTGGTACCTTCTTCAATGACCGGCGAGCCCGAAGTTCCACCAAATACATCACATCCAGGACGGCTGTAGCGCATAGAGGCTTCGAAGAGCCAGCGGCCTTCTTTGAGATTATAGGCGAAAGATTCGACTTCGCAGGAGAAGCCTTGTTTCCAGTAGCCAGAGATGACTTGGATCGGTGTTCCAACTTCTGAGCGATCGCGGGAGAAAGTGAGAGCTTCGATATTATAGCGATCGGCTATCTGCTGATAGGTCTCTTTCAGGCGGTAAATGGCCAGATCGGTTTTTGTCATTGTTGCGTAGAGAAGTTTATCGGCGGTGACTTTGCCGAGCCTCTTGGCGCCTTCGTTGAGGACATCGAAGGTGCGAGAATTTTTCTGATCAAAGAGAACAACACCTGGATCGATAAGGCGAACGCAATGGCCGTTGGTGAGAACCATCGCCTGGTCGGATGATCCACTATCATCGAAGCGAACGAGACTTCCCGAGCAACCGGATAATCCTAGTATACCGCGGAAATCGTAGCCTTCGGCGAAATACGAGTGTTCAGGTGCAAGAGGCAAGGGACTTCCCCACTCGGGAAAAGCTTGGGCCTGTTCGAAAGCAAGTAGCGTAAAAGATGCTGAGAGCAGAAGTCGTTTCATGCAGCCATCCCTGTCTGAATTTAAAAGTGTAAAGCTAATTAGGATTAATCTCTTTCCGAGCTCTCCTGCAATGCAGCTTTCCTGAAACGAAATCCTGCCGGAGTGGACTTACACAGTTTCCAAATCTCACAAGACAGGGGTACATTTGGTTATGGTGAGTTTGCGAGGCTTTTAAAGGAGGGAAAAGACAAAGCCCCTCGAACCGAAGTCCGAGGGGCTTTGCTATTTTAAAGGCTGCACCGAGCTACTCTCCCACAGGTAAACCTGCAGTACCATTGCCGCTGAGAAGCTTGACTTCCGTGTTCGGGATGGGAACGGGTATTTCC
>JBGSTX010000378.1:0-3690 GCA_041736305.1 Oligoflexus sp.
TCATATACGCGTAGTCTATAAACTCGCCATCGGTCTTGTAGTCGAAAAATGACTGCGTATATTTTGGCATATCCATAGTCTTCGCTATACCCTGTGCCAGGTTTTTGAAGACAAGATCATGCCGGCTGCTGCTGGGGGTATGACACCAGGGCCAGAGGACTGATTCAAGTCCGGCATGGAAAGCTGCCGAAGCAACGACGTTCTCGTTCTTCAATAGCTTGCGTACCAATCGAGTTTCTGTCAGACGAAAGGCAGCAGACTCTGGTTTTGACGGACCGGAGTAATCCCGATTGGGATCGATGCCCTGCGAATCCGTCCGCAGATTGAGGGCGTGTCCATCGGGATTGACCAGAGGCTGCAAAATTATTTTGTAGCGCCGGAGGAGGCGATCGATTTCAGGGGAGTCTTGCCCCTGCAAAATGAAGTGAATCAGACCCAAAACTGCCTCAGTCGAGGCCTTCTCGTTGCCGTGATGGGTGCCATTGAAGTAGATGCTCGGGGTTTCAGTTGACCAGTTCTTCGATACCGTTACAACTGCTATCTCTCGCCCCTGCAGGGATTTACCGAGCACTTGGAAACGGACGAGTCCGGGATTTTGTTGAGCTTCGTTCCGAAGGAAAGTCGCAATTTCTTGCTGAGAATGGTAACGCTGGAAACTGAGGGCCCAAACCTCGTCCGCTAGGACTAAGGCGAGACACACTATTCTCAGAAATATTAGTAAATATGAATGCATAAGGAATGATTTTCCTGCTACCGTGTAAGTGTTAGGATTCTAACGGGAGGCTTGCTGCGTGTCAATTAACATCGAGGCTGAAACAAAGATCGTGCAAGGCTTTGAACCCAAAGGGAGAGTTGATTTCAGCGCTGGAATTTCCGCTCTCGGAGGCGCACGTTAAGTTTATGGCACTGCCTTACCGTATCCGCGAAGCTTCCCTCGACGACAATCTCGGACTCATCGAACTGGTACGCCGCTGCCCTGTGCAAGGCACGATGCAACTTATCTTGGATCGCTTTCCTGATTACTTTGCGTTTACCCGCATGCAGGGCGATCGCTCATACATCTACGTTGCTGAGAACGGGGAGGGTGCCATTGTCGGAAGTGTCGCTTTCATCGAGAGCGCCGCAAAGACTAGCGGCGAAGAGCGTCGAGTCCTGCGCTTCAGCGATCTACGTACAGATCCCGCTTACCGTGGTAGTCGCATTGCCGCAACATTCATCGAGATTTACCGAAAAAAACTGCAAGAAGAAGGCTATGACTGTGGGACTGCCGAAATTCTCGAAGGCAACCTCTCACCCATCAAAGCCCAGCGTCTGCTCGGCGAGGCTATCCGGGTCGTCGATGAAGGCTTTTTTGAAATCTTCCAAATGTTTCCGGTCTGGTCTTATAAGGCTAGTTCAGATTATACCCTGCGTCCTGCTGCGCTCACCGATCTGCCGGCGGTGGTGACCCTACTCCAAGAGACCTATCGAACGGCTGGCGAAGCGCCTCCCTTCAGTCTGGAATGGCTAACGAATGCTTTCGATCAGCATCTCTCTTTTCAGATTGAAAATCTTTGGTTGGCCGAAGATGCTCAAGGAGAAATCAAAGCCTGTGTAGCGACCTGGGATCAGAAAGGTCTGAGGCGAACCCTGGCGCTACGCTTCAGTCCATTTGCGCGCTTATTCGTACGCTTGCTCGGAATGCTCAGTCTGCTTTGGAAGCTGCCTCCAATACCTCAAGAAGGTGGGAGTTTACGATTTCTCTATCTTCGTTGGCCGGCATGTAAAGCAGGCGAAGAAATGGCCCTCAATGCACTCATCAAAGATGTCATGCGAGGGGTGCGGCAGCAGGGCGAACATCAATTCGTCGTTCTCGGTTTCCATGAACAAGATAATCTAAAGAGATGTCTAAATGGTATAGTTAGAATCAAAATGCGCATGCATCTCTATACGCATCGGGTCAAGGCCGACCACTCGCATTCCCTGACAGCTCGTAATCCGGCTCCATTTCATTACGTCGATACGGCCTTGATTTGAGGTCTCAGATGCCTTCGTTGGCCTCTGGGGAGAAGCCTGCGCCTCCTTTCGGAGGAGGTGAGCGTGACGCGAGCGAGAAAGCGAGTACTTCTGACCGGCGGTCGGATTCCTAGTGCGCTTGAACTGGCGCGAGCTCTAGCAGCCCATGGGGCTGAAGTTTACATGCTCGACAGCTATCCGATATATCTTGGCCAGGCCTCGCGGGCCGTAAAGAAGTGCTTTCAGGTTCCCGCGCCGCGAGAAAACTTAGGTGCCTATCGCCAAGCCGTCCTCAAGATTATCCGCGAGGAAGCCATTCACAGTATCTTGCCGTGTTCTGAAGAAGTCCTCTACCTGGCGACTTTTCGCGAAGATCTCGAAGAGTTGGCCGAGGTCTACTTTGCGAAACACGATCTCCTGCATACGCTCCATCACAAGCAAAGTTTTATCGAATGCTGTCAAAACTGGGGACTCGCCGTTCCCTCCAGTCAGGCTTTTAACAAAGCTGAGGCGCCGCTACCGGCGTTCACCGCGGAGCCCTATATTTTAAAGAAGGTCTATTCCCGAGCTGGAACGGGCGTGAAATGGGCTCGCGCCGCCACCAACCCCCGTGTTTACGAAATTCCGGACGATGGCAGTTGGCTGCTGCAGGAGGGTTTGAAGGGTCGGACCCTTTGCTCCTTTTCCCTCATCCACGACGGCGAGATTATCGTTAGCAGCCTCTACAGTCCTGGCTCCGCGCTCGGTACAGTTGGGGTAAGTTTTGAGCGTATTGAGAATCCTGCTATCAGCGATTGGATTGCAGCATTCGCGGCTGCAAGCTCTTATCATGGCTTTGTGTCCTTTGATTTCATCGAGAAAGATGGGCAGGCCTGGGCGATCGAGTGCAACCCGCGCCTGACGAGTGGAATTCACCTCCTGGAACATAGACAGCTCGCCTACGCTGTCCTCTGGGGCAAGAAGACCCTTCCGCTATCTGAGCCTAGGAAGCGGGCCCAGTTCTTTCTAGCCCTCCTTGCGGCCCTCCCGAGGGCACTCGGGCAGCCTTCTTTCTGGCCGCAGCTTCCCCGACTCCTCAGGAGTCCTGATGTGGTTGCTTCCTTACGCGATCCTGCCCCCTTCTTCTTTCAGTGGCTGTGTATCCTCTATTTCTTACATCAGGCCATAAGTAGGGGTAAATCGCTCGCAGCTTGCGCGATGGACGGCATCGAGTGGGAGGAAGACAGGTACGTAGACAGGGGTAAATACCCACGTTCTTACGCGAAGGAAAATGTGAAAAGATCCGGTTATTACGCGAAAAATGAACTCCATCTCGAGAATCAAGAATGAAGAGCCGGTCCAAATCTCTTTGATTTCATCGCCATTAAAAAAATCTCAGTTTGGAGATAGGTAGGCCGGCACGAGAAAGTTCATGTTTGGGCCCTACGAATCTCCAAGAAGAAATAATATGGTCTCCAATAGACTTCTCGCCGTCTTGTTCGCCGCTACAGCCTTCGGCGTCAGTTGCGGTAAAAAATCCAGCAAGAAGAGCGATGGTTCGACCGTGGTCCCGGCACATGTACCAAAGCTTTTTCGGCCTCACCTACGGCGTCGGCCATAGGCTAAATAAACCTAGCCTTTGCCCTGTACCTAGCCTTAGCCCTGTGCGTGATCGTGATCCTGTTCGATGGACTTTGCCTTTCGTCTTAAATCTTG
>JBGSTX010000230.1:0-6565 GCA_041736305.1 Oligoflexus sp.
CGCCTTCAACCGCTCGGCCACCTCTCCAAGGGACTTCTGTCGAAGTGACGAAGACGCTAATGATTTTAACCGCTATTGTCAAGATTTAAAAACCATTTAAGTCACGAAAGCAGAGACGTCTAAGCCTCACCTTACGCGTGCTGAAATTGTTCGACAGTCTTTAACTGAATAGCTTCTTCCCATATTACGGAGTCTCGAATCCTCGATGATCTGGCGATAAGATCCTTATAGCGAGCTTCAATAGTATGTCGCCTTATTTTCAGGGTCGGTGTCATCAGCCCAGCGTCGACTGTCCATTCACCATCTATCAGAATACAGCGTTCAATTTGTTCATGCTTTTCTAGCTGGGCGTTGAGCCTACGCAAGGAATCAGCCATAGCCTTGGTTACATCTTCTCGCGGCTGCTGCCTCGCCATTGCGTTCAAAACACAAAGGGCGATAGGCTGCGAAAGAGATTGGCCTGTGACGCAGAGCTGTTCGATATAGGTAGATTCGGCTATGAACTTATGCTCAATCGGCGATGGAGCTATGTATTTGCCCTTGTCTGTCTTGAAGATTTCTTTGACTCGACCTGTAATCCGCAGATAGCCATCAGAATCGATCTGGCCGATATCGCCAGTTCGAAGAAAACCCTCATCATTAAAAATCATAGCTGTGGCAACTGGATCCTTATAGTAGCCGAGGGTATTGGCTCCGCTCTTCGTCAGGATCTCACCACCTAAATCAATCTTGAGTTCAGCATCGGGCATGACGCGGCCAACTGTACCGATCTTAACTTCGCCCTTCGGGGTGCTAGTCGCAAAGCCAAAGTTTTCGGTCAGACCATAACCTTCAAGAATCTCGATGTCGATCTTCCTGAACCACTCGAGGAGAGCTGGAGCTATCGGAGCTGCGCCTGAGCCCATTCTCACCGATCGATGCAAACCCAGACCCTTTTTAATCTTATATTTCACCCAGCGATTCAGCAGCGGAACCTTCAATAGGCGGTCGAGCTTTTCTTGAGGCATCTTTTCCAGGACACCTTGCTGAAATTTCATCCACAGGCGCGGCACTGAGAAAAATGCTGTAGGCGCAACCTCGCGCAGATTGCGACCGAAGGTCTCTAGAGCTCCCGCGAAGGAAATTGTGGCTCCTCCGTAGAGTCCCATCATCTCTACCAATACGCGCTCGGCGACGTGCGAGAGAGGTAGGTAAGAGAAAAGCTGGTCTTCTCTGCTAAATCCTAGGTACTTCCGATAGCCGATGGATGCAAAAGCTATAGTTCGAAAGCTGTGCATGACGCCCTTAGGAAATCCTGTAGTACCAGACGTGTAAACTATCGTCGCAAGTTGATCGAGATCTGGAATGAAGCGACTTTGATCGGAAGGCTTTCCCTTTACTATCTCGTCCCAATGTCGATCGCCAGTCAAAGCTTCATTGTAGGGAAAGCGTACTCTCATAATATCTTGGGGAATCGCCGCTTCCATCACTTCGGCATACTCAACTTTACCAACGAAGATGAGCTTGGTTTCGCTGTGCCTCAAGACATATTCCAGAGCTTCAGCGTGCTGGGTCGCATAGAGTGGAACACTCACACACCCTGCCATCATAATAGCAAGATCGGCCATAATCCAGTGCGCACAGTTTTTGGCAAGTATGGCAACGCGATCACCATTTCCGCAACCTAGCTCGCGCAAAGTTTGGGCGACGCAGCGAGCCTGTCTTCCTACCTCCTCCCATGTGAGCTCAATCCAGGAAGAACCTAAGGGTTGTCTTAGAAAAACCTTTTGGGGATGTTCGGCCTCACGCTCGTAAAATTGCTCAAGCGCCGAGCTAAGTTGAAGAGCTTCCATGATACCGACTCCTTCGTTCGCTGAACTTCCACTCTCCTCAACTCTCCTAGAGATAAAGAGAATTGTGAGCACCTTTTTTGACCCCGATATGTCGATACACGGGCCTGAATTTCGAAAAACGCAGAGGAGAAGCCAATTGCTTTTGCTGTGTGCCATCGCCGCAGTCAATGTCTACGGTGGCTGAACGGGCATGCAAGTGACGGTGCTCGACAACTTCATCAAGGCTTAATACAGGCTCGACACAAACGTCAAGACTTTCAAAGATCTCCATCCAGGCAGCAAGTGACTTTTTGCCGATGCGCGATTGAATCACCTGTCTCATCTGCCGCCCTTCCCGCGGATTCATGCCATCGAGTCGTAAAAGTTCTAGTCCATCGATAGCCTCTAGAAAACCTTTGAAAAATTTAGGCTCTAATCCTCCAACGCTTAGATACCGCCCATCAGAGGTCCGATAGTACCCATAGAAGCTTGAGCCATTGAGTACGGTTTGCTCCCAACCAGGAGATTGGCCCGCGGCAAGACTCATCTGCAACCAAAGGCCGGAAAGCATCAGACTCGCATCGGTGATACTAACGTCTATATTCTGGCCTTCACCAGAACGCTCGCGATGATACACTGCCATGAGAAGGGCTATGAGAGCGTGGTATGACCCACTTAAATCACAGACTGGGTTTCCGTGAAGCAGAGGCCCATCAGCCTGCGTTCCTGTCATCGCTGCCAACCCACTGAGAGCTGCATAGTTTATGTCATGCCCGGCTCGCTGCTTGAAAGGTCCACTTTGCCCATAGCCTGTCAGCGAGCAATAGATGAGTCGTGGCTGGATTTTGAGAAGAGATTCGTAGTCAAGCCCCAGCTTCTGCATGACTCCCGGACGAAATTGCTCGATTACGATATCGTATTCCCCAGCCACCAAGCGCTCGATGCACCGTCGTCCTTCTTCATTTTTCAAATCGATTTCCAGGGACTGTTTTGATCGATTGAGAAAAGCGTGCGTGGTGCTGACTCCTTTCGCAAAAGGCGGCATCGTCCGACTGAGATCCTCGCGATCAGGGGATTCGACGCGTAAGACTTCGGCTCCCCAGTCAGCGAGGTAGAGAGTGGCCATAGGCCCAGGTAATAGGGTGGTAAAGTCGAGTATTTTGAGATTTTTAAGAGGTTGCATGGAGATCTATCCTAGTGAGAGGCGAGAGAGTTGCGGGCCTGCAAAGGTCAAACCCGCAACTCGTAGCGGCGCTTGCTGCGCAGACGAGCTATCTAGAGCTGCATCTGCTTGGCAATCACCATTTTCATGATCTCATTTGTACCCGCATAGATTCGCCCAACACGTGCGTTTACAAACATCTTGCTAATGGGATACTCGCTCATGTAACCGTAGCCTCCGTGAAGCTGCAGACACTCGTCGATGACCTTACACGCGAGATCAGAGGTCCAAAACTTGGCTCCGCACGCCTGCTCCGGGCTTAGTTTCCGGTCATTCTGATCAGCAATGAGACGGTCGACATAGATCTGGGCGATGTCAGTTTCAGTGGCAAGTTCTGCGAGCTTGAACTGGGTGTTCTGAAAGGAGCTGAGCGGGCGACCAAACACGCTACGCTCTTTCACATATTTGATGGTGTGATCGAGAGCGGCACGACAGCTTGCGACAGCTCCGATAGCCAAAGAAAGCCGCTCTGTAGCCAGCTGCTCCATGAGGTAACGAAAACCCTTGAATGGGTCACCGAGGACATTTTTCTTTTTAACTTTGACGTTTTCAAAGTAGAGCTCTGCGGTATCTTGAGAGAGCATGCCGATCTTCTTCAACGGCTGACCCCGCTGGAGACCGAAGTCTTCACGCTCGACAATGAAGAGTCCCATGACATGCGCTTGGCTGGGATCGGTTTTAGCAGCCACCAGTATAATGTCAGAATTTATACCATTCGAGATAAAGGTCTTTTGGCCATTGAGGACCCAGTGGTCCCCTTTATCCTCGGCTACCGTACGCATGCCGGCCAAATCACTCCCAGCCCCTGGCTCGGTCATAGCCACAGCTAAAATAGCGTCACCCTTGACAATGCGCGGGATAATGCGGGCTTTTTGTTCGGCACTACCATAGTTCAAAAGGTAAGGCGCTACGATCGTTGTATGAAGACCTAGCATGAGTCCGGTCTCATTAAAATAAGCCAGCTCCTCGAGCATGATAGCTTCATAGCGGAAGTCTTCAAGACCTAAACCCCCAAACTCTTCAGGGGCCTGAGGAACTAAGAATCCCTGCTCGCCGCAGCGTTCCCAGACAGAGCGAGGAACGATGCCTTCCTTTTCCCAATTTTCTTGATGAGGTAGGATCTCATTTTGGATGAATTTTCGGAAGGCTTCTCTAAAGAGATCGTGTTCATCATTATAAATGCGACGTTTTGTGAACATATATGCGTCTCTTTTCGTTTAAAATTTCTCGTTGCGTTCTGACTTCTCGATAAGAGTCCGAGGTGGTGTAAAGCGCTCACCATAGAGCTCAGCCAGCTCCATAGCTCGCTTGGTAAAGTTTCTAGGGCCATAGCTGTTGATATACTGTAAGGTCCCACCGGTCCATGGAGCAAATCCGAAGCCAAAGATCGAGCCAACATTGGCGTCAGCGACAGAAGTCAGAACATTTTCTTCAAGAATCCGGACCGTTTCTAGCGACTGGATAAAGAGGAGCCGATCTTGGATATCCTGAAAGGGAATTGAGCCACCATGATAGATTTCCTTGAGCTTCGGCCAGATCTGCTTTTTACCATCTTTAGGATAGTCATAGAAACCAGCTCCCGCAGACTTTCCACGCCGACCAAATTCTTCGATCATGCGGTCGACAACAGCGGAAGCCGGATGTGTGTTTACGGGCTGCCCCGCCTTAGCAAGATCGGCTTCAGTTGCTTTGCGAACTAATTGATATAGAGTGAGACTGACCTCGTCCGACACTGCAAGGGGTCCGACCGGCATTCCGGCCTGAACTGCGGCTCGCTCAATCAATACAGGCGACAGCCCCTCGCCTAGCATAGCGATACCTTCATTGGTGAAGGACCCAAAAACACGGGAGGTATAAAATCCGCGACTATCGTTGACTACGATCGGAATTTTATCGATCTGTCTGGCGAAATCAAAAGCCCGTGCCACTGTTTCAGGCGCAGTCTTCTCACCAACGATAATCTCCAGCAGTTGCATTTTTTCGACGGGCGAAAAGAAATGCAGACCAATGAAATTTTGAGGATGGCTCGAAGCCTTAGCTAGGCCCGTAATAGGTAAAGTCGAGGTATTTGACGCCATGACTGCATCGTGAGCTAAGACGGCCAGGGTCTTCTCGGTGACCTCTCGTTTGACATTTCTGTCTTCAAAGACAGCTTCAATAACGAGCTGGCAAGTTGCCAAGTCTTCATACGATGAAACTGGGACGATCAGTTCAAGAAACTTAGCTTTATCAGCTTCCGAAATGCGAGCTTTCTTTACCTGCTCGTCGAGAAGTTTTGCCGAATACTGCTTACCTCTCTCAGCCGCAGCCAGGTCCATATCTTTCAGGTGTACCTGGATGCCTGCCTTTGCAGCGACATAGGCTATACCAGCGCCCATCATGCCAGCTCCTAGTACGCCGATACGCTTAAAGCTCTGCCGTGGAATGCCCTCGGGCCGGCTTTGCCCTCCTTTGATAGCTTGGAGCTGAAACCAAAAGGTTGAGATCATATTGTGCGCTACAGAACTGCTAGCGACTTCGACGAAATATCGACTTTCAATCCGTAAGGCTGTATCGAGATTGACCTGCAAGGACTCAACCGCACATTTGAGGATAGCTGCCGGGGCTGGAAAGAGACCCTTGGTCTTTTCGAGTAGCATCGCGGGAGCAATCGGTAGCATTTCAGCAAGCCGACCCTGTTTGGGAGTTCCACCGGGAACTCTGTAAGAGTCTTCCTCAAAAACTTGCTTCGAGCGAGGATGGTCTTTTATCCAAGCCATCGCTTTGGACAATAGTTCTTCTTGACTGGCTGCCAATCCATGGAGGAGGCCCATCTTTAGAGCCGCTTCTGGACCTAGCTGGCGTCCCTCGAGGAGGAGCGGCAAAGCCGCTTCCATGCCGAGTAAGCGAACGCTTCGCACGACTCCACCGGCACCAGGCAAAAGGCCGAGCGTTACTTCAGGAAGACCGAGCTTTATTCTCGGATCATTGAGCGCCAGCCGACAGTGACTCGCAAGAGCAATTTCCCAGCCACCACCTAAGGCTGTGCCATTGATTGCCGCAACTACCGGAATACCGAGACGCTCGATGTCGCGCAGATCGGCTTTGAGAGATTCAATCATAGAGAAGACAGTTTCGGCATCTTCCGGTTTTATCTTACTCAGCTCATTGAGATCACCACCCGCAAAAAAAGTCGACTTGGCTGAGGTAAAGATTATCCCTCGAATCTGTTCGCTCTCAGTCTTAATCCTCTGGACCGTTGCTTTTAGCGAGGCTTGAAAGCTGGCGTTCATAGTATTTGCGGCTTGGCCTTGCGCATCGAAGGTCAGCGTTACGATTCCATCTGCATTCTTTTCAAATCGAATATCGTTCATTTTCTAGCCCCTTAAGATAAGCGTTCAAAGACGCTGGCGATTCCCATACCAGCACCGATGCAGAGCGTGACCACTCCATAGCGAAGCTGGCGACGATCTAACTCATCCAGAAGCGTGGAAACGAGCATGGCTCCCGTCGCGCCCAGGGGATGACCCATAGCGATAGCTCCACCGTTGAC
>JBGSTX010000007.1:0-12319 GCA_041736305.1 Oligoflexus sp.
CATATGTCCTGCATGATGGTCTCATCAACGCCATTGACCTCATGCGCTCTAGCGTCCAGGAACTGGGCTCATGCAAGCTTGCCCCGGCTTTCAGCCAAGAAAACCTAAGTCAGAATTTGGGTATCTGGGTACATTGTGGGGACCAGGTGCTTGGCCTCGCGCAGTCCGAGATACGAACTGAATTCAAGCTCGCTCAAAAGATATCCCAAGGGCATATTGTGAGCCACGTGGGGCAAGATTTCACGGCGCTTTTAATCGCTCCAGACGGCAGTAGCGTGCGCGTCGACGAGGGCAGAGTCAGCAAAAACAAAGGCCTTATCGCGCAAGGCGTATCAGCCTCTCAAGACGCAGCCCTCACATGGTACGATAGCCGAGGACTCTGCAAGGTTCGGGAGGTGCTAGAGGCAGCCAGCAGCAAGCGCGTCGTCAGCTGTCTCATTGGGAATGCTTGGCAGGAGTCGGAATCTCAGCCGATCGGCATTCCAACGGATATCTATGAATCCCTTTCCTATACCTGGCTGCTTAGGCAAGACCAAACCTCCATAAAAATCTATCGTCGCCTGCGCGACGCGGCAGCGCCATGGAAACAATTGGGGGAACTCCCTCTTGGAGACGCTGCAAAAACAGCCTCTTTCTTCGCCTCCAGCGTTACCGACGAAATAGGCATTCTCCGTCCAGGTGCAACACCTTACCGTATGAGCGCAAAGGGTGAGCTTTTTGAGCTGCAAGGAAACCTACACGTTCTCTTGCCTCAAGTGAAACTCGTACGCGGCGAAGGCAAGTGGCAATCCGCACTCGGCGAAGACCAGTGGCTCTATGCCCTTTGTCAGAAGGAAGGTGAAATTATGGAAGCATGTTCTTTCGACAAGGCAGGACATAGACAGACTCTCTCACCTCAACCCGCTGCCGGTATGAAAAATGGAACGGCGGTGCTGCCGCTCCAGCGAGGGGCTCTTTACGTCATTGGTTCGGGGCAGGGCCAGCAGTATGTCGTCCATGAAGGCCGTATCATTCTTCTCTCGAAGCTCTTTGGTGAGTTGAAGGCACCAGAATCCTGGGAATATAACCTACAGGTCTGGCGCGTTTCGGAAAGTACCGTTCTCTTGCATCTTATGACCAGCGATTCTACAGGGTCGGCGCGGACTACTCTGTTCCGCTTTGATGGGCGCAAGCTCGCTAAGGAGGCCGAAGCAGGACCTGATAATATGATCACAAATGATCGGGCCAAGCTTCAGATGTGGCGTGATCACGACGGGCTCTGGCGCCGCTATGGGCTCATTTCCAGTGAATTGCCGATCATTTCTGCAGCTGAGCCCGCGCATCTCCTCAGTCTTCAGTTGCCGCTTCCCAATGAACTGGGTGCAGCCGCCGTGAGTGGCGACCAGCTGATCTTGGCTGATCAGCAGGGCTTTTCGCTCTGCCCAGAGGCAGCAGCTGCGTCAATTGACGAGCAGACTTTGAAGCTACCACAGGCCAAAGACTGCCAACACCAGCATTTCAACGGAAAGATCCGCCAGATGGCCGCTCAGGGAGAGCAGCAGTTGCTCCTCCTCTCAGGGCGAGATCTTTGGCAGTTTGACAAGATGCAGAAAACTTTTTCTTTGCTCTATCGAGGTGTCGATAGTCAGAGATTTTACTTCCAAGGGAATACGCTCACCTTTGCCCACGAAGGATCAATTTGGCAACTTGAGCTGGATTCGGGTGCGCTCGTCGACCGCGGGCCTTTACCTTTATCCATTCCTAGTACCGCCGTGAAAATGCTCACCGATCATATGATCTGCGCCGAGGAGGGTATCTTCGGGCGGCAGGACAGAGCTCAGGCCTGGGTTCGCCTTGCTGGGCGATGCATGGGTGCAGTTGCTGAGGAATCAACGGGCCTAAGCTTTGCGTTGACCCCAGACTCTTTGCTGCAATGCCAAGGTGCACAATGTACTAGCCTGGCTCCTACCCCCTTTGGTGAGCTTGATAAGCTCACAATTGGTTTCGACCGAGGCCCTCGCCGAGATTTGCTTGTGACGCGAGGACGTCAGGTCTATAAACTCGAAGATGGGCAATTACAGAACTGCAAGATGCGCTGGGCCTACGGCGAGCTGCCTTTGGCCGATGTCAAAGGGATCGAAAACGGTTGGCTCGTGACGGCCGGAGGTGGCGCGGTCGGCCAGGTTTGCGAGGCGGAGCAGCGGCTGTTTCGATTGGACTAGACTCGGTAAGTGCCGGGCCTTGGCGCTCGGTCAAAAAAGACAAAAGGTGTCTTTCTGAAATCTCTTAACTTTATCTTCACCTTGACTCGCGCCTTCTTTGCTCTCCTCTGCAGCAGTCTCGTAGGGTGCAGCCTGCACGTCCATAGTGGCAGCCAGACCCTAGCAGAGGTCCCCGTAGTAGTCTCGGACGCTCCCCTCCCCTCTGACTCTGCTTCCGAAGTGCTTGCTGAAGAGGCAGTTGTAATCGATAAGATCGAAGTCCTAGGAAGTCCCAACACCACAGTTGGATTCTTGGAGACCTATCTCGATCTGCCCATCGGACAGCCTATACCTGCCAGCTTGCTGCAGGATCATCTTTCGAGATTCAAACTGCGGCTCGAAGCGCTTGCCTATTTCAAAAAAATCGATCTTCGGCTCGAACGAGGCAGTGTTCGCAATCACTTCATCGTCGTGGTCGAACTGGAGGCTATCAGCGCATTTTACGGAGGGATAGGGGCAAACTCTTTCAATGAAACTAATTTGGTTTCCTCGAGCAGCGGGACTTTAGGAAAGTCGATGCAAGAAAAGGTATTTTTCGGAACGCGCGACATAGGTGGCAGCGGTCTCATGTCAGATATCGAACTGCGACGCGACAGGTTCGATCTCGAGCAGTCAGAGGCAAAAGGACACACGATTACGGCCAGCCTCTTTCATCCAGCCTTCCTTAAGTCGGCGTATTTTGGTGGAGTTAAAATATCTGAATCCCGTTTGAAGGCAAAAATAGTTTTTTCCAGTATCGAGGAGTTGCCTCAATTTCCAACGGGTCCCTACCGGCTTACTGTTAAGAGTAGCAACTATGAACTTCAATGGGGTCGCCGCTTCGGCCTCAGCTCTTGGAGTGTCCTCGGCGGGGAATCGCGGCAAGAGACCATAAGCTCTGAAGACTCTAACTTTGATCTATCCAATCGCTATGTCGGGGCTCGTTTCAACTACTCAGAAAAGTCTTATCTGGCAGCGGTCGAGCCTGGAAGCGTGATTGAAGTCTCCATCCGCCAAGAAATTGGATCTGGAAGCGCGATCACTGTCGCTTTCGAAAACAGCCAATTTATTTCAGAACGCCAGGTCCTTACCCCTAAGCTGCAAAGTTTTATATACAAGGAGCAGAAGCAACTCTATCAAACGCATCTGGCCTCCCTCCTCTACGCTTGGGTTTCACCCTGGGACTGGGTGATGGGGGTGGAACCTCGCAGCGCGTTTAGCTCGAAGGAGAGGCCCACTTACGGAATCAAGCTCTCAGCCACCTATATCAGCGCCAGCTTTTTGGTGAACCTTAATCTCGCGGTTGGAGGGAGTAGTTTCAGCGACGATCCGGCGGAAGGCCAGCGCGGGGTCCTCCCATGACCCATCGACTGATCTGGTTCGAGCTGCTGCTTGGGCTCGTAATCAGCGGCGAAGGCAAGGCCGAACACCCGTGCACGGTGCTGCTCAAACCCAAGACCCACTCCCTTCAACTTTGGCTGACCGATCTCGAAGAGGCTTTTCCCGAATTTCAGCAAAAGGCCGATAAAGGCGTCACGGTCACGCTCGATCATCGCGTCTCTATCAAGGGTAAATCGCCTGAGCTAAGCTATTCCTTTGGATGCAAGGTGACTTTCGATCTTTGGAACAAACGCTATGCAGTCGTTCCCACCGGACTCTCGTCCACTTCTGATCCTCACTTGATCTCTAGCCTCGGACAGCTCCCCGAGGGCTGCCGGGGTGCTCTTTTACCAGGTAAGAACCTCCTTGGAAACCAGGAATTAGAAATCGTCTCGCGGCTCGATCCAGTCAGTGCTGAGCTAGCAGAAAAAACTCGCTCCTGGCTCGCTGAACGCGGCGTAGGTTCGGGCTCCCGAGCTCTTTTAGGCCGCGCCGTGGCTTCCCTGATCGATCTTAAAGAAGATAAGGCGGTGAAGCGCACATGCCGGATTAAGGCTGAGTTATGAAAAAAAATTCCTATTCGATCGTCTTTAAGTATGTCCTTGCCGTAAGCCTCTCACTGCTCGCCGTTTGCGTGACGGGCATATGGAGCGGCAGTACGCTTCTCTCTAATATGGGGGCTTTGAATGCCGATAAGCAGCTGCTGCAGGCTCTGCAGGTGGGTCGCTCAACTATCCTGGTCTATCGTGACCAGCGAAAAATCTTGCTTGAACGTATTGTGGCTAACTGTGTTGCCGCGGGTAAGTGGCCTCACTGTGAGTTTTTCGGGCTGCCCTCCACGGTCGCGATCTTAGGGGACAATACTTCGCAAGGCTGGCACGACGAGAAAAATTATATCCTGGAAGTCAACGGCAGCACCTATCGGATCACCCTCGACTGGAATGAGCTCAAACCACAGTACCAGATTCTCAGCGACGTCATTCATATCCGCGAGCATCTGAACGAAGTTTTTCCGCGCGTCCGCTACTCCTTTATTCTGGTCTTTATTTTGGCAATAGCCAGCGTGGGCTGCCTCGGTGTTCTCTCCATTTATCTTTTGAGCCGCCGACTGGGCCGTCGGGTAAGAGAGCTAAGTCGCTACGCTTATCAAATCGCAGCGGGCGAACTGATCCCTGCCCCTCCCGCGACCAGAGGCAGCGATGAGATCGGCCTCCTCGCCAGTTCTATGGAAAAAATGGCAAAAGACCTCTCCGAAACCCGGGAAAAGCTCATCTTTACACAGAAGATGCAGTCCTGGCAGGCGGTCGCACGTAAGATAGCCCACGAAATCAAAAACCCTCTCACTCCCATCACAATCGTCGCCGAGCAGCTGCAGCGGAGCAAGAAACATGCGAGTCCAGAGTTGCAGGAAACCTTAGCCGAGGCGAGCCGCATCCTCTACGAGGAGGCTGGGGCCTTAGGGCATATGGCTAAGGAGTTCACAGCCTTTGCTCGCCTGCCGGAACCTCGGCTCGATCACATCGATGCCTTGGCGTTAGTTCAAGACTTTATCCAGCGCAACCAGAGATCGGGCGGACCTTTATTCAAACTCAATTCCTCAGGCCTAGCCTCGTGCAGCGTGATGGGCGATCGGGGGATGCTCATGCAAATTTTCCATAATCTGGTCAACAACGCGGCATTAGCCAAGGCTCCTGAGCGAGTCACTGTCATTTTCACTCTTTCGCTGACCAAGTCTCACTGTTTGATCGACGTCAGCGACGACGGACCAGGCGTGCCTGAAGCCCTTTGCCTTACTCTCTTCGACGCCTATGTAAGCTCGCGTTCGACGGGTGAAGTCGAAAAAGGGATGGGCCTTGGTCTCACGATTTCTCGAAAAATAGCGACCGATCACCGCGGCACGCTGAAGCTTTTACACAGTGGCCCAGGTGGGGCAAGCTTTCGCTGTGAGCTGCCGCGCGCTGTATTTGCAGATGAGAGTCAGTCCCTAAATCCCCATCACGACCAGCCAAGGAGACTGAAACGTGCGCAACGAATCCCACTCCAGAGTTAAGATAGAACCCGAAACGCGTGAGCTCAAGGCCGGTGGTCGCATTCTAGTAGTCGACGACGAGCGCAATATTCGGACATCGCTGCGCATGCTTCTTTGCGATGAAGGGTTCTCTGTGGATCTGGCTTCCAATGGCGAAGAAGCAGAAAAAATCATGGCCGAAACTCCACCTCACTTGATTCTTCTCGACATCAGGCTGCCGGGCGTAAACGGCCTCGATCTGCTCAAGATCTGGAAAGTTCAGAAGCCCAATCTTCCCATGATTCTGATGAGTGGCGAGGCCAGCCTTACAGAAGCCTTGGATGGTCTCAAGGTAGGGGCTTATGACTTCATAGAAAAACCTTTCATAACAGCTCGGCTGATCAACACCATCTACCGTGCGATGGAGCGCTCGCGCTTGCATGAAGCCAATCACGAGGCTGATGAGGAAACGATAGTTGGAAAGTCGCCTGCCCTGCAGGAGGTGCTCGCCAACATAAGAAAGATCGCTCCGACCAGAACTCGGGTACTCATCACCGGTGAATCAGGCACCGGCAAAGACCTGCTCGCCCGTGCCATCCATCGCCTGAGTACCCGCGCCAATCATGCTTTCCTCAAAATTAATTGCGCGGCCATCCCCAGCGAATTGATCGAGTCTGAGCTCTTTGGACATGTAAAAGGCGCATTCACTGGCGCTACCTCTGCTCGCCGTGGGTATTTCGAAGCCGCCAATGGTGGAAGTCTTTTTCTCGATGAAATTGGTGATCTTTCCACCTCGGCGCAGGCCAAAATTTTAAGAGCTCTGCAGAACGGTGAGATCACGCCGGTCGGTAGTAATTTGACGATTCATATCGATGTGCGCGTAATCGCGGCTACCAACCGCGACCTGAGAGCTGCGGTTGAAGTTGGTAGCTTTCGCGAGGATCTTTTCTATCGCCTAGCGGTGGTTAGTTTGGAAAGTCCTCCGCTCAGACATAGAGCTGAAGACATACCTCTGCTGGTTGAATATTTCGCGCGGCAGATTCAGCGGGATAATGGGCTTCGCCCAAAAAAGTTTGATCCTGCAGTGATCTCCCGTCTAGCCGCCTACAAGTGGCCAGGAAATGTCCGTGAGCTGCGTAATGTGATCGAGAGGCTGCTGATCCTCGGAGGTCCGATTATCGGAGTCGAGGATCTTCCCAGCGATATTCAGCAGGGCGATTCAGCTGTTTTCTGTGCCGAAGTCGCCCCTTTATTTCTCATCTCCCCTTGGGAAACTTTCAAGCTCAACTCGGAACGCAGCTACTTAATTGCAGTGCTGCGTCAGTGCAAGGGTAACATTTCGGAAGCTGCTCGACTGCTGGAGATTGAGCGCAGTACCGTTCATAAATGGCTGAAGTCGCTTCATATCGAAAAAAGCCACTATTTAATTTAGTGAGGGGGCCCGGCCTCAGCCCTAGGGAATGAAAACCCCAGCGCCGAATGCCCATTCGTCGAACGAATCGATCGTCCCGTCCCGCGCCTCATAAAATGTCGACGCGAAGCGAACTCTGGCCCATTCATAAAAAATAAAATCATTTTTGTAGATGAAGGTGCGGTGACCGGCGATCACCCTCGCTAGAGCGCTGAGCTCCCAAGTCTTCGGGTCCACCGAGCTGCGGCGCCCATGCATAAGGCAGGGGGCGAGGGAAAAGCTGAGATAACTCGCTCCGAGGGGGCTGTGGAAAGTTCCATCGACGCTAGCACCGCTGCAGCCGATCGACATGTCGAGGCGCCCGACTTTCTTTCTGAAAAGGGTCTCGAAATCTCTATAGAAATTTTGCTGGAAAAAATAACCAGTCGCCATAGGAGAGAGTCCAAAGCTATAGGCATAGCGCCCGACCGCTGCCGGATGCTCAACATTGCTGAAACTGAAACCACCGAGAACGGAGGGCGAGGGGCCCAGTTTCAAAATTTCTGTTCGGCTCGCGTCGCGGGCCTTGTACATGAGAGAGCGCGAAGGAGCCAAGGAGGTAAACGCATTGGGGCGTAGACGCCACATATTGGCTTCAATCCAGCTTGAAGACCTGTCCTGCTGCGGAATAGGGAAGGTGTCGATGAGCTGGAGTTTCACGCCGCCCTCATTGGATTCAAGGCGATAGAGCGCAGCCTGCATCAACTGCAGTTGAGCGTTGAGCGAGAGAAAAACGATATGGGTAAGAGTGGTTTTCTGAACGAGATAGGTCAGCGCTTCAGGCAGCAGTCGCTCAGCTGGCAAGGAATGATAGGACGAGATACCAAGCGTCCCGAAAGCTTTCTTGTTTTCCGCAGGAGGCAAAAAAACTGCGCACGCGATCTTATAGCGCGCAAGAGCCGCAGGGCGGGTGGCCTCGATCAGGCGGTCCGCGTAGGCCTGATCTGAGACGGCTGGAGGGACAACGCCTACGTTATCCTTGCAGCTTAAAGCTTTTGCGCCGCTCGAAAAAAATGCCAAGGCAAACAGCAAAAGTATCAGGCTGGGCCGTGAAATCAGCATCGAAAGATCCGATCATTCGCAAAGGATCGAAACATCGATCGGCCGCCATTGATAAAATGTTGCAGACCACAGAAGGCTCGCGCCCAGCGTATGTTCCGTCGTGAGCGTTTTAAACTTCCTGTTGCGACAGTTCGCGTCGAGGTCGATGGGCTCTTCCCCTTCGATCAAACCGAAAACCAGCGACGAATGCCAGACGTCGAGGTTCGAACGCTTTTGGTAGCGATCGCTTTCCGAAAACTGGATCGTCGTGCAGGCGCTGCCGAGCCCGCAGGACAATAAGAATAATGCGAATGCACGCGTCCCCATCACCGGCTCCTCCTCACACACCAGACGCGCGCGGTCTGCGGGAAGTAGATCCCAAAGGTGAGGACCCGGGCGGCCATGTCCCAGCCGCTTGCCGTCGTTTGATACTTCTTCGCGTCGCGCCCCTTGCAGACTTTAAGGGTGTTCACCACCCGCACAGAGGGGGTAAGACCCCAGAAATAAAAACTCTGCATCTCATCGAAATCAGGCGGAACGTTCTCGCCCACCAGCTGGCCGCGGTAAGCTGTCACCGTCGTACAAGCCTGACTCATGAGAGCCAGAGCGAAACCCATCTTAGGAAGATATCGCATCAAGACTCTCGGCGATAAAGGATGTTTCAAGCAAACGACACTTTAGCACGAGCGTCAGCCGCCCGAAATTACTTATTTCAATCCCCTAGCCGTTTTTGGTGCATAGGCAAAGAGTCGGCAGAAACAAAGCGATTGAGGTTAGCTACCAATTAGAGCGAAATCTAATTAAACAGAACCTTCCCAGGATTTTAGGGGAAATTTTGCCTTAAAGCCGGTTGTTGCATCGGCACTATCAAAAGTCGATTATTCTAAGGTGCATCCGCTGGTATCTCAGCTAAAAACTGTCCCTCCTTCTGATCAAGCTCGCTCGCCACTTGAAGATTGCCTTCAATGTCCTGCCCCGGCAGAGCGTCATCTTCACAAAACTCATCGCCTTGCCATGCCCCTCCCACCACGAGCGCGCGCAGCTTGCTGTGAGACGAAAGGCAGCCATAGTAATTGACCTGATGCTTGTAGGCAGGAGGAATAATCGAAGAAAGCTTTTCTATAAATTCAAGCGGTGAGAGCAGCACGTGCGTGGCGCCATCGAAAGATCTCTTCAGCTCGTAAAGAATATTGCCGTCTTTGTCCAAACTAATTTTTTCGTTCGATACGGGCCCTCTTACCTTCGGCGGTGATCAAGTTGCTACGTAAAATAAGCTATCAGCGCACCTTGCTTATTATCGAGCACGACATGGCGGTGGTCATGGAATTAGCCGACAAAATTGCGGTGCTGGTCTATGGCCAGGTCATCGCCAATGACAGACCTGACCTCATCAAGCAAAATCCTCAGGTACGCGCCGCTTACCTGGGAGATGGGAAGCAACTCGATGCTACAAGTTGAGCAGCTCGACGGCTACTCCTTACCGGAACAAAAAAATCAGAGGTTGGTATGGTAGGTCCAAGGCAGCCATTGCTCGGGATGCTGGTATACCTTTGAGCCCCTGTGCCTCCTCACGGCGATCTCATCAGCTTCTTCCTCTGTTGTTTATTGAGTCACTGAGGGCGGCGGACATCTTATGGATCTGGGGATGTCACTGGCTAGTGACGACAGCTGCCTCTAGCTTGCCGCCCTATGGAGGCAGTATCTTTTCCTCAACCCTATCAGTCTCGTCAGCCAGCAGATGGTGTCCTTTACCAGACTCTGGCTGATCATCTTGAGACTTTTCTCTTCGAACGAGAACAAGAGCACAGACCTCTCCCTGCCTATATCAGCGAGGAGCTTCATGCCTACTTGCGCTGCGGTATTCATCACTACGGATTTTTGAGAGTTTGCTGTCCTGATAGCAGCTGTGGCTTCGAACATGCTGTCCCTTTTAGCTGCAAAAAAAGAGGTTTTTGCCCGAGTTGTGGTGCCAAGTGTGCTGCTGCTACCGAAGAATATTTGATCGATAATCTTTTACCTCTTGCTCCCTATCGTCAGTATGTACTGACCTTCCCCTATTCACTCCGCTATCTTTTGGCCTGGGATGCGGATCTCCTGTCAGCTGTGCACAAGGTCGTGATCGATAGAATTTACCGATTTATTCGCGATCTTTTGGGAGAGCAGTTTCTGCGCAAAGAGTTTTTTCCTGGCTCCATAACCTTTGTGCAGCGCTTCGGATCACTTTTGAATCCCATGTTGACCACAGCAGTTTATCGTAAACCATGAAGCCTGCTTACACCAAGCAATCCAAGTAACTACAGCTAGTGACTTGTAGATACAACATTTTATCGTAATATTTCGATATTGATCTTATTTACAAGCAAATATATTCTCCAATGTAGATACAACATTGGGGTGATCGGCGATGTTTCTACGGGTATCCCAAGTCAAAAGGAAGAACAAATCCTATGCCTACGTTCAATTGGTAGAGAGTTATCGCAGGAAGGAAGATGGTCTACCAGCCCACCGGGTCGTGGCGAACTTAGGACAGCTCTCAGAGCTTGAGATCGATAATTTGCGTTTGGCCATCAGCGCGTCAAAAACCAATCAAAAGGTAGTCGTTTCAAAATTATCGAAGGCGACTAGTCTAAAAATCAGCAAGCCACAAAGCAACCTTGTTTATCTGGATCTGGTTGTTCTATTTGAGATCTGGAATCAATTAGGTATTCAAAAGACCCTGAGGGATGCCCTGTCGTTGGACACTGCCAAAGTACCTGTTGATACTATTATTGCGATTCTCTGCCTGCATAGATGTCAAGATCCTGGATCAAAACTCTCAGCGACCAGGTGGTATAAGACTACAGCGCTACCGGAAATAACGGGCGTTAGTCTAACATCGTTCAACAATTCGCGTTTACACCGCGCACTCTATGAACTTGAACAGGCTACTGCAACTCTAATGGCTAAACTGCCAAAGCTGTATGACGAATGCGACTCAGACTCTTCAGCCATGTTCCTGGATATCAGTGACGCTTGGTTTTGTGGTGCCGGTCCAAGCCTTGCACAGAAAGGCCTTAGCAAGGATGGTGCTATCAGAAAAAAAATTGGAATCGTTCTACTTTGTAACCGAGAAGGGCTTCCTTTGAGATGGGACGTTGTTGCTGGTGATAGTCAAGACAGCGTCTCCATGCTGGAAGTGCTAAGTGACAAATACTTAGAGATCACTTCGATCACGGATTGAGTATTTCCGCCGCTCTCTTGCGTGAAAACGAAGCACTTAAGAAGGCGGTCGCAGACCTTGCGATTGATAAGGCCATCCTTAAAGAGGCCAACGCCATTCTCATCAAAAAAAAGCAACTACCCCCACCAGCCTGGTTGCGACAGCCAAAGAAATAATTGACGGTTCGTCTTACACGAAGACTTCTGTTTGCCGCGCTCTCGGTATCTCGAGAGCTGCGATCTACAAATCACCCAGGATAATCAACATGGCTTTCTATCGAAAGGCCGATGACGAGATCTATTTGCCTGTGATCCGGCAAGTTATCGAGAAGAGGCCGACGTATGGCTATAAGCGCGTGACGGCTCTCGTCAACCGTATTCTCCGAGGCAGTTATAGAGCAGAAATAAATCGAAAACGTGTGTATCGACTTATGAAGATGCACGGTCTTATCTTGCCTAAATCAGGCGAGAAGCGCATTAATCATGAGGGTACAGGACAAGTAATGACGCTACATTCTAACACCCGCTGGTGCTCTGATGCGTTCGAAATAAAATGTTGGAATGGAGAGAAAGTTTTCGTTGCATTTTCTCTCGACTGTTGCGATCGTGAGGCGATTCATTTCGTTTCTTCAGTCGAGCCTCTCACGCAGAAGAATATTGCAGAGTTGATAATCTGCTCAGCTGGCAAACGTTTCACATCAGGACGGCACGATCGAGTGATCCAGTGGCTGACCGACCGAGGTTCGATCTACAGGGCTGGTTTTACGCAAGAAGTCGCTAGAAGTGTGAATTTCCAGCCTTGCTATACGGCGGCCTACAGTCCTTCTTCCAATGGGATGGCGGAATCCTTTGTGGGTACTTTCAAGCGAGATTACGTCTACTCAAACGATTGTTACAGCGCAGAGGAAGTGATGAAGATGCTTCCCGAGTGGTTTGACGACTACAACTCTCAGGCTCCGCATTCAGCCTTAGGCATGCTAAGCCCTCGAGAATTCATTGAGAAAAACACCCGTGTCAACTGAA
>JBGSTX010000038.1:0-10191 GCA_041736305.1 Oligoflexus sp.
GGCCTCAGTACGATTTCTACATCAAGCGCGATTTCTCTGATCCTGCCCTGAGATCTCACCTTCCTCGCCCGCATCTTTATTTTTTGCCATCACGTTAGCTCTTTCAAAGAGCGCGTCTGAAGTGAGAATCATGTGATCCAGCTTGTAGTGGTTCACGAGCTTGAGCGTTTGGGTCGCTTCCAGATCGACTCGATCACAGGCCTCAACAAAGGCTAAATCCTCGTCATAGAGATCGTTGTTATCGGCTTTGTTCCAGAGAACTTCGATAGATGAGGTGAATTTATTGACCAGAGCGTAGTAGATGCCTTCATGAGAAAAAATCGAATTGATGAGGGTCAAGAGCACCGAAAATATGATGCCTGCGATCGACGTGTTCATCGCAAATGCAATCTGAGTAAGGAAGCCATTCATGATGTTCTTAGTGGCTTCTGGGTCAGCGACATCCATCCCACCGAGAGAGGGCAGACTGCTCATGATGCCGACGAAAGTACCGAGAATGCCGCCGATTACGAAGAGGTTCGGTAGAATATGCAGGAGGTTGGCCACCTGAGAAATTGAAATGATTCCGAAAAGGCGACCAAAGACCGGATTTTGTTCAAAAACAGTTTTGCTGAGATTGATAAAGGTCGGTCGCGTCTGGTCACGGCGCAGATAGCGGGCTTGGCGAAGAAAGTCCATGACTACCCGGGCAGCACCCTCTTTGACGAGGAAGGCTCTGTCACTGACAGACGAGAGCTGGTCGTAGCGGCGACGCATATTTCTGTGGCGCAACTCGAAGAGTTCGAAGTAGGTCTTTTGCAAGACTGACTTAGTCAAGTTGAAGAATGATATATTTGGATAGTTGTGCTCGGAGAGCGCCGTGAGCGTCCGCTTTTCGAACTCCTTGATGAACCATAGTTCGCGCCTCACTGTATAATAGACCAGCATGCGCATGCCTACTCCCACAAAAAAGCAGGTGACCATCAGAAAGAGGAGATTATCTGCTGCAAAACTCACCATTCCCTGATAGAAACCCGCGATCCAACTACTGTTCATAATGCCTTCTCCTAGTCCTGCAGACTAAAGCGGATAATAACTCGCTGTGAACGAGAGCAATTGTGAGACTTACAGAAACTGTCTAGATTCATAACGCCGGGATCCTGGCCCTTGATGTCTTCCGTAAAGAAGCTTCTTCCGGTAACTTTGACGAGAGGTAGCAGCTGCTTCTGCTGCTTAAACTGCATCTTGCTCTGATCGAAAATATACTTGAAAATCGAACGGGCACGCATGTAGCTCAGATCCAGGTTGTAGTTGACGGCACCGCGATCGGCAGCTGAGAGGGTGTTCGGGTCGACAACGCGGTCCTTATAGGTCGGCGAAGAAAATCCTATTATCTCGATCGAGCTGATCTGCGAGGCAATTTTCGTATCATCGAGCAAAGTCTCAGCGTATTTAGGGATGGCGCCCCGCAAAATTTTTGCCATCCCTGGTTTGAGCAGATGTTTACCCGTGTCGAAATACTCGTCACCGAAGTTCAGTATCACATCACCCGTATTGGGGTTTACCTCGACGTCGATGCCTTTGCCGCGAAAAGCATCAGAAATCCGTTTCGAGATATTTTTTCGACGATCAGCTTTGGCCCGGGCAAGGGCGAGCTCGCGATCGAGCTCCTTATTGCGGTCTTTCTCACCTTGCAGCTGACTGTTGAGGGCCGCATTCTGATTGGTAAGGGCTGATCCTGCATCGACCAGTTGAGCGAGGCGCTTGTTATTCTCGGCTAAGCCACCTTCGAGGTCCTTGAGCTTGGCGTTGTGCTCGGCATTGGATTTGGCCAATCGGTCTTTGTACATGTTTTCTGCGGCAGCGCGTTCCGCAGCATTGAGTTTCTGCTTAGCGATCTCGTCTTTAAAGGCGCCTTCCTGCCTCTGCATTTCAGCTAGGTGCTCGCCCTTGATTTGGTCGATTTGCTTCTGGCTCAAATTTTGGGCGGAAGTGAGCTCATTAATTAGGTTCTCATTCTGCTTCTGAGCCTGGTTAAGGTCGGTCTTTAGAGCTTCCATTTGAGCCATTGATTGGTTCAAGGCCTGCTTTCTTTGCGTCGATTCTTGGCTGAGAGAGCTGACCTTTTCATCTCTTTCCTTGACTATCTTCGAAAGGCGTTCGCTAAAAGCTTTCTGTTGTTCCTCGCGATCGACCCGTTCTTTCTCGAATTCGCTTTTGACTGCTCTCAGTTGATCGGATGTTTGCGCGATCAAGCGCTCTTTCTTCGTAAGGGTCTGTTCCTGATCCTTAACCGTTTTAGAAAGACTGCCGATTTCCTTGGTCTGCGTATCGATGCGCTGATCGCGCTCGTTAATTTTTGCATTCGCCGAGAGATGGGCTGTGATGAGGCTTTTGACGGTATTCTGATAAAAGTCGAGACTTTTGTTTTTCTCAGCCAGTTCTTTCAGCTCGGCGCGGGCGGTCGCTTCGTCTTGCTGGGTTTTTTCTTTGAGGGTGTCGAGCCGGTTCATCAACGCATCGAATATCTTCTTTTCTTGTTGGGTCGCGCTAACTTCGAGGTAGTTGTTGCGCAACCTTTCAAAGACTTGGACCTGAGCTTCGAGCTGGCGTATTTGCTCTTCTTTGTCCGCAATCGTCTTGTTACTTTGTACAGAGATAGCACCCGAGCGGAAGGAGGCTACCGTATAGAGCAAGAGAAAGAGAAAAGATAGCACCATGAAAAGGTCACTGTAGGAGACCCACTGGTTGCCATGATCCTCTTTTTTAGCGATCCGATCATAATCGAAATTCACAGGACTACCTCCCGAGTTGAGCCATTCATCGGTGAAGGGAGCTCGTTCTTGATGAAGTCAATAGTGACTATCCGATAAGATTTGTGGCCGAGAGCCGGATCTCTCAAAAATAATTGACGTTTTTTTAGTGATTTTTTTGCCTTGGCCTATTGAGCGAGACCGCCTGGCTACCGATACAAGCTAGGATCACCTTTTTAAAGGGAGTGAGAAAAAATGGGCTTCTTTAAGTCACGCAAGCCAACCGAAGAAGAAGAAACGATGAGGGACCTGATCAACTCGAGGAAGAAGCGAGATGGCCAACCTTCAGGTTCTGCGGACGCGCCCGAAACCGCAACAGGCGGAGCGCTAGGCATGGAAGGAAAGTCATTGCCGCCGCCCATCGCGAAGCCGCAGCTGCCGCCTGCGGCCCGTGCGCGCCCGTCCTTTGGGATCGAGCAAGCGATCGAGCTCGTTGCCAAGCTACCCCATGAGTCGCCGAAGTTGATTATATCTGTGCTCACCACGACGCTGGAAAGCGTCAACGTCAGCATACGCAGCATCATCGAAGATGCGAATCACAAGGAAGCGATCATGACCCACAGGGTGTCACAGCTCCAAAAAGATATCGCTCGCATGGAAGACAGTGTCCGTAACAGTAGGGGCGAAATCGCCAATATCGAAGCTCAGCTCGGTAAGTTTCGTGAAGTCAGAAACCGTTTGGCGGCTGCGATAGGATTTAGCGGTAAAGAAGATTCAGAGTCGAAAAGTAAGGGCTCAGAAGCCGACGACGATCTGGTGGCTTGATCTCCTGTTTTGCGCCCAACGCGTGCCAAGAGAGCCGGTCTAAACAAGACCGGTTGGACTTTGCAGGTCTTTCTTTGTCTCGGTCTTGCTCGCTAGCTTCCAGTTTTTTCACTTGTACTCGACGCAGGTTTTGTGGTCGGATCTGGCCAAGTTTTCTTAGCTGGATTTCCCCTGCACCTTTTGTAGAGAGTATACCTGATGACCTGCTATAGCCAATACCGGCAAAGCGCTCCTTCATCTGCGATTCTTGTATCTCTGCTACTCTCCTTGGGAGGCTGTCAGAGCTCGCGGACGGAACCAACAGTGGGAGCTGGAACGAGCTCAAAATTATCTCTGAGCGCTTCCACATCGCCAGATCCACTCAGTCAGCCTTTCCAAGCTTTTCTCGAAAAGTCTTTCCAGGAAGAGCTGAATCTGAGTCCTGAGCGCAAATCTTGGCTTGGTCTTAAGGATAATCAAAACCAGCTCGACGATGCCTCGCCTGAGCAGCAGGAGCGCTATTTTGAACTTGCCAAGAAGCAGCTCGAAGCATTGCGCAGCTTCTCCCGAGATAAGCTGAGTGAAGACGACAGGCTAAACTACGATCTCTTCGCCCTCAAACTCGAACAAAAGCTGAATGCTTATCCCTATCGCTATCATAATTATCCCGTGAATCAGATGTTCGGTATTCAGTCTGAACTGCCATCTTTCATGATCAACGTCCACCGCGTAACGAGTGAAAAAGATCTGCGGGACTATATAGATCGCCTGCGGCAGTTCAAACGTAAGTTCGCGCAGATGGAAGAAGGGCTCAAAATCCAGGCTGAAAAAGGCGTGATTCTCCCGAAGTTTCTCTTTCCGCACGTCTTGCGCGACTGCAGCAACATCGTATCGGGAGCTCCTTTCGCAAAATCCCCGCAGGCGAAGTCGCCACTCTATGAAGACTTCACTAAAAAGCTCGTAGCACTGCAGCTGCCACGCGAAAAAGTTATGCTCTACGATGCTGAGGCGCAGGAAGCACTCCTCAATTCGGTAGCTCCAGCCTATGCGAGTCTGAGTGCTACTCTCAAAGAACTAGAGAAAAAAGCCCCGCTCCAAGGCGGAGCAGGAAGTCTTCCTCAAGGAGCTGCGTTCTATCAGTATGCTCTGATGGATGAAAATTCCACTCCTCTGACGGCGGAAGAAGTCCACCAAATTGGTCTTAGGGAAGTCGCCAGAATTCAAGGTGAGATGCGGGCTATAGTCCAAAAGATCGGCTTTAAGGGTGACCTTCAGGCTTTCTTTAAAAGCGTCCGAAAAGATGAGAAGTTCTACTATCCCAACAGCGCCAAAGGCCGCCAGGATTACCTAAACGATACGGCGAAGATCCTCGATACTATGCAGGGCCGTCTGCCGGAGTTCTTTACGCAGGTACCTCCCCAGAAGCTCGAAGTTAAACAGGTCGAGGCCTACCGAGAAGCTTCGGCTGGCGCGGCCTTTTATTCCCAACCGAGTGAAGATGGTCAGCGGCCGGGCATTTATTATGTGAATCTTCACGAGATGCGGCAAGTTCCACGCTATGAGATGGAGGCTCTCGCCTATCACGAAGGTGTTCCAGGGCATCATCTGCAGCTCTCGGCTAGTCAGAACCTGAAAGAGCTGCCTCGCTTTCGGCGCTTTGGCGATCAAACAGCGTTTATTGAAGGTTGGGGACTTTATGCCGAAAAATTTCCGAAAGGGGCAGGGTTTTACCAGGATCCGTATTCTGACTTCGGTCGCCTTTCCATGGAGCTCTGGCGAGCAGCGCGCCTAGTAGTCGATACTGGTCTGCATGGCAAAGCTTGGACGCGCGAAGAGGCTATCAAATATCTGGCAACACAGACTCCAGCTGACGCAAGTGAAATTAGCAATTCCGTGGAGCGATACCTAGTCATGCCCGGGCAGGCTACAGCCTATATGCTAGGGATGCTCAAAATCGTCGAGCTGCGCGATCGTATCGTCCAGGCTCAGGGCTCGAATTTTGATTTGAGGAAATTTCATGATGAAGTTCTGAAGCGAGGTCCTTTGCCGCTCAGCATTCTCGACAAAGAGGTTTCTGAAAGTTTCGGTCTGCAGCAGTCCGCTACCGGTCTCCAAGCAGAAGCCCCTCAGACTAAGCCCGCAGGCGGTGCATGAAGTTTAAAATATCTTTTTAATGGAGAGGTTGCCTCGACCGGATTTTGCCGCAATTGTGAAAGGTGCATCATTATTGTCGGCCAACTCGCTCTTGAGCTTGCCTCTGCCCACCTTGAGTTTGGTATTTATGCGGGCTCCAGCAGGCACAAAAACTGTGGCGTTCCCTGCCTCAGTCCGAATGTTGAGGCCGCCGCGGCTCGGTAGTGCAGAATAGGTGATGGATATATCACCCTTTCCCACCTTGAGCTGACCGTTACCGCTGAGTCCTACGACACTGACGGCACCGTTGGGTGAACTGCCTTTAAGATCGGTGATGTCACCCGCAATCCTCACCTGTCCGCTGCCCGAAAAAAACTTGATCGAACCTCTGGTGCCGTTGATGCTTATCAGGCCCGAGCCATTGTTGATATTCAGAGCTATATCGCGGGGAATCTTGATGTTGAAGTCAACGTTGCAGCGCGGTTGGAAATAAGCGAAGGGCGACTCAGTCGCGAGCACAAGCGTCTTATTGATTTTTTCGATTTTGAGCACGCAGTTCTCGCCGCGCCCTTGCTTCTGTACCTCGACGCTGGACTCGCTGCCCTGAGCCACCGTGATATTGATCTTGCCGCCAGTGTTTTTGAGGTTCAGGTTGTGAATATCTGACGAGTCGAAAACCTTCCGGATAATCTCCGTTTCGGCCAGCGTCGCGAGCAGGATAAGACTATGAATAATGATGGGCTGGGGAAACATAGCGTGATCCTATCCCACGAAAGGCGATATGAAAGTCCCGGTTCCCGCCTTCTCGAAAGAAGCTGAACTTGGGAAATCTGCAATTTAAAGGGAGTGCCGATACTTAATTTCTAGCATGAATGGCTGTATGTGTAAATAATCCTGAGAAGTTTTGCTGAATCGCGACAGTGAGCTAAGGCCTGGCAGACCCTGCTTATAACGACTTGCTAGTCTGAGGCTTAGAGGCTATATACCCAGCGTTCTCAAGTCATGCACAAGGAATTTATGAAAACGGCCCGCGCCTCACTCGCTAAAGACGATCCTTGGCTGCGTAGCTTTCGCCTAGCTGGGCATCAGTTCCCGGGAATCTGGTCCTCTATTTTCCCTCCTGAGCTGCAAAAACTCCGTTTCCCGCTCGAACGCCAGGCTAGTTGCCACCAGTGCCCCCAAATTTCTGCGGCTGGATACCGGCCCGATTACCGCTGCTGCACCTATCACCCCCGTATTCCAAACTTTTTGCTCGGGCTTGCGCTGGAAACAGAGCAAGGACCAGCTGCCTTCGACAAAATCCTCAACGGTGGGATGCTGCTTCCCGAGGGAATGCTGCCGTCGCCTCAGCAGTGGCTCGATTTCATGGATGATGAAGATCAGGATCTCTACGGTCGCAGCGAAAAAGTCCTTTGCCCCATGCTTGAACCTTCCTCTGGTCGCTGCCAGATTCACGCCTTCCGCAATGCCGTTTGCTCCACTTATTTTTGTTCTCACGAGCAAGGCGAGGCGGGAGAAGAATTTTGGGGGCAGCTGCAGACTCTCGGTAGTCAGGTTGAAATGATACTGGCGCAGTGGGCCCTTGAAGAGCTTGGTTTTGATCTCAAAGGCTATCTCCGAACTCTCGATAGGCTAGCTCCTGAGGTCCGTACGATTTCTGCCGACCTTGGTTGGTCCCAAGAAGTTCTTAAGGAACTCTGGGGCCCGTGGAAAGGGCGGGAAAAGGAGCTGTTCTCTGCGACAGCGGAGCAGCTCGCCAAGCACAGGTCAGAGCTCTGGGAGATAGCCAAGGGTCGAACGATTCAGGAAGCATTGCTTTTTGAAAGAGCGGTCGATGGATTGTTGGCTAGTGAAAATAATGAAGATCCCGACGAAAGCTATGAAATAGAAGCAGCCGAAATAAGCTGGAAACGATGTCTCGACGCCTATGAGAGGCTTTGGTCGGACTCGTGAGAAGAACTGAGGAACATCATGCCCCTTCGAGAAGTTTCTTATAGAGTCAAAGAGCAAGAAAGTGGCCGGGCTGATCTCTTGGTCGCACGACTGCTGAAGTTTTCAAGATCGCAAGTTCGGGCTCTCGCCGATGCAGGAGGTATTTATCTCAACGGTCAAGTCTGCCCAGATGCCTCCTTCAGCATTGGGGCCGATGATCACTTGATCTTAAAGTACGACCCACAGCGTCGCTATCGTGAGAAGTCTCAGCCTTGGGAAAAGCCCGTCCGTGGTTTCAAAGTCCTCTTTGAAGATGAGGATCTCATCGTCGTCGACAAGGAAGCAGGCCTTCTAACCGTTCCCACCGATAAGCGTGAGGAAACGACCCTGATCGATCGTTTATCCCGCTATGTGAACCCGAAAAATCCAGCCCGTGGAAAGGTCTCCGTTGTTCATCGTCTGGATCGCGATACTTCCGGTGTATTGGTCTTTGGCAAATCGCCGGGCGTGGCAGCTGATCTCATTAAGCAATTTGCGGCTCGTAAACCTGAGCGCAACTATATAGCCATTGTCAGCGGCAATCTCGCTTCCGAACGCGGTGAATTTCGCAGCCATCTCTCGACGGATGAAGCGCTCAATCAGCGTTCAGGCACTGTGGGTCAGCTTGCGATCACGCATTTTCAGGTGGAAGCCCGACTCCAGAATGCGAGCTGGGTCAGTGTCCGACTCGAGACTGGCCGACGGAATCAGATTCGCGTTCACCTGGCTGAAGCGGGTCACCCTATTCTAGGCGACGTACGCTATCGCTCCGAGGACGCCCGGCATGGAGCGTGGGCCTACCGGCGTTTAGCTCTCCATGCGCAAAGCTTGGGATTCATTCACCCCCGCAATGGTATAAGCTTGCGTTTTGAAGCCCCCATACCTGAAGAGTTTCTGAAGTTTCGGCGAAGTACGCGCTTGAACTGAGGGGAATTGGCATATATTGCTTAAATCGAATTAAATAAAAGTATTTATCGATTTGTCCAATAAGTTGAATGTGCCGATACTCCGTTTGGTGGCTTTGCTAAGGAGACCTGAGCTATGATTTTCTTCCCTTTCGCTGAGTATTGGTGGATTTACGTCTTATTTACTCTCTTTGTCCTCTTAATGTTAGCACTGGACCTAGGTGTCTTTCATAAGAAGGCTCACGAAGTTTCCTTCAGGGAAGCTTCTATCTGGACGGGAATCTGGATAAGTTTGGCTTTGATCTTCAACTTTGCTTTCTATCACTATGCCCTATGGCGCTTTTCGAGCGATCCCAAGTATCTATCGCTTCCTGATTTCGATCCAGCCTTACAGGCGAAGACGAGCGCCCTGGAATTCTTGACCGGATTTGTGGTTGAGAAGTCGCTGGCGATCGACAATATCTTCGTTTTCGCTGTGGTTTTTGCCTACTTCGGGATACCGAAAATCTACCAGCATCGGGTCCTATTCTGGGGCATTCTCGGCGCTCTGGTATTCCGCGCAATATTCATTGCAATGGGCTCTGTCCTCATGCGTTATGAATGGGTTGTCATATTCTTCGGAGCCCTGCTGATCCTTACCGGTGTGAAGATGTTCTTCGCTGGAACCAAGCAGGCTGATCTCAACCAGAACCTTCTGGTGAGGGGCATGAAAAAAATATTTCCGGTCCACCCCGTGATTGAAGGCCCGCAGTTCTTTGTGGTCAAGAACGGTGTCCGTTACGTAACCCCATTGTTTTTAGCTCTGATCTTTCTTGAACTAAGCGACATCATCTTTGCTGTCGACTCCGTCCCAGCGATCTTTGCCTTGACCAAGGAGCCTCTAATCGTGTTCACCTCGAACATTTTTGCGATCCTAGGCCTACGCTCGATGTACTTTATGCTGGCAGGCGTCATGGACCGCTTTATGTTCATTAAGTACGGCTTAGCCGCCGTCTTGATCTTTGTAGGGAGCAAGATGGTTTATTTAAACGAGGCTTTTGGCGGAAAATTTCCGATTGTTTGGTCCCTTCTCATCATCTCCGGACTGATAGGAGGCTCCATACTCGCTTCGCTCGTGATCAACTCACGTCGATCGAAGGCCTAGGAGAGTGGGCCGAATGCTACTAGCAGGAAAAATTTCCTGAAGTAAGCTTTTCCAAGCGAAGACTGTCCTTGCAATAAGTTCTTAGGGGAGCTGATCAGGCGACTGTAAGCTCCCCAAACCGCGAACAAGAATTTCATGCTTACCCAAGAAAGTGTATCTATAAGAAGCTGTCATAATTGAGTTTATCCCGCCTTGTTCAAGATTTCCCTCAAAAACATCGATAAGAATTCATAGATATGATCGAGAGGGAGTTCATCAGTGAGAAAATTAGTATTCGGATCATCCCTAGTTCTATTACTGGCGGCCTGTGACCAGCCCAAAGAGCCCTTAGCGCAAGTCCAGGTAGAAAATTCCCGAGGAGCCAATGAATCCAAGGCACCTCCCACTGTTTTACCATCGGTTTCTGCATCCGCTTCAGGAAAAGCGGAAGTTGATCTTTGCTACAAGTGCAATGACCCTTTCGATATGAATAAGTTGCCTTCTATTAAGCCATCTCTGAAAA
>JBGSTX010000061.1:0-21481 GCA_041736305.1 Oligoflexus sp.
ACCGGCTGCTCCCATGCAGGGGGACAGCCCGAACCTTCGCGCTCTTCGATGGTACTAGTCCATAGACAGCGAAAACGACCTGCGGCCCCATCAAATCGCCCACAGGTTATCTTGGCGAATTTTTCCTGCTTACCGTCTATATCATCTCGCAGAAGTTCCTCTAGATAGTCTTCAGGAAGGCCAATTCCGAAAATTCGTTCATGATAGCGAAGCACTGAATCGTAGAACTTTCTATCGCCCAGGTAACTACGAACAGCGCGGCGATAGCTGTCTTCTGAGACGGCTGCTTCTTGGTAGTCGCTGTCATTAGGCATCTCCCCTTTGAGGAGATATTTGGCTCGCCGAAGAGCAGTATTGAGGTCCTGCGCCGCCTCGAGGGGCAGTGCTGCCCATGCAAAGCCTAAGACACTCAGGAGTGATAGCCAGAAATTCTTCATAGGAGTAATGCCTCCGCATCGATAATGAGCGCCGTGCAAACGGGGATGTAGTCCGCAAATTGAGCTCTCCCTGTTTGTGCAGCGCCGAGAATAGCCTTCAGACTTGCGAGGGTGGCCTCGTCTAGCGTTCCTGATGGCAATCCGATAAGTCGCTGGGCAAGAAAGCGGACATTGCTGTCCCCATCTTCGGCCGGTGCTGGGAGTATGCTTGCCCAACCAGGATGTAATCCTGGGTCGGGTGCGACGAGCGAGCGGCAGAGTTCTTCCGCTACTTTAAACTCAGCGAGGAGCGAAGTCGCATCATAGGTTTCCTGCGGGACTATCGTGAAGTTTTCGTTGGCTCCTCCGAGGAGCATGCGGAAGGCTTCGACGCGACCAATTTCTCGGGCGACGACCGAACCTTGTTCCCGATATTGCAAGAGGAGCTGCCGTACAAACATGTCAGGATCGGGACGAACGCCGGCAGGTGCGTGGTTGGTCTTGACGTTATAGACGAGTTCCAAAGCACTTTCGTTCAGGCCGTTTGCCCGAGGTCCCAGACTGGCACCGAGGACAGCACTGACATTAGTTTTTTTAGACCCACCGCTCGTAGTCTTCTTCCGAAAAACGTAGCACGAGGAAGTCAGGAAACTGAGAATAAGCGTCAGGGCAAGAAACCTTACCCCGCGTATGAAGTAATTGGATGATATTCGACTTTTAAAGTCCATGCTCAAAACCTCCACCTCTCATCTCTCGGCTGCTAGAGGTGGTGCTTCAATCACAGAAAAAAATTTAAAGCTTTACGAAGTGCATGAAAGTGGTTTTTTAGAGTTAACTACCTGCAATACATCAGAAAAAAATATTTGCCCCAGCTACCGCTCCGACCCCTTGCAGGCGGTAATCGGCGTTGAATTCCTGCAGGCTCTGACCGTCCGAACCGTGAACTCCGACTAATCCGACATAAACTGGAAGCGAATAATCGAAATGCAGTTTTATGTGCAGACCCAGGCTGGGAATCGTCTCCAGGGAGACGTTTCTATTGTCAGCGTAAGAAAGACTCTTGTAAAGCAGCCTTGTCTCGAGTTGAAGGTTCTTTCCGTCCAGAGGAAACATTCCACCAAATTGGGTTCTAAAATAGTCCTCTTTAACAGCAATACCGCTGTCTATGCGATTGCCGCCCCCACTAGCTTCAATGGCAGCAAATTCTCCGAAAAGATCACCGAAGGAGGGATGCAGACTAGCGAAAATTGCGATCGTGGTGGGACTGTAAACCTTGTCTTCAAAGCTCAGGCTCCCTTCGTCAAGACTAGTTGACTTCGTCACTGTTCGACTTTTTTGAGCGTCGAACTGAAAAGAAAACCCACCATCGAAACCCCCTCCATGCTTGACAATAACAAGGTGCGGATAGTTCATCGAAACCGAACTATAGTGATCCTTGGCTTTGAAATTCTCCGTATCAGAATTGAGATCGTAGCTAGATATAGTCAGCAAATTTAAACCTAGAATGAGATCTAGATTGTTTTGGGTGGCAAAAATCATTTCTAGCTTGGGCCGGCTTTCAAGCCATGACCCTTCACTAATCATCCTGGGCAATTGTTTGCCTTCTTTTTTCTCAAAGGTACCCACCAATGGCAGAGTCAATCGAGCGCTGGCATTAGGGCTGAAGGCGAACTGCTGCATGATTTTCAGCTTATTAATAACGAATCTGTCGTAGCTTACGGCACCAGTCCCAGCTGTTTTTACCTCACCATCAAGCAGTACCGACTGCAGAGAGGCCTCGAAACGAGTGGCACGCCCTAGACGGATGGCCTCTGAGGCCAAGGTATCGTCGAAGAGGACCTCATAGGTAAAAGCCTCGGCTCGAGGCATGCAAAGTATCCAAGCGCCGATGACGATCGAAGGCAAGCGCCGCATCTCGACCCCTTCCTAAAGCCAATTATTTTCGCAAGAACTCAGTTTGTCTGTTTTGAATTTTAGGTTATTCCCAGATCGATCGGAAGGCTAATGTGATCAGAGGAGCAGAAGCGCCTTATGCTGGCTCCCAGTCTTTTCCCATAAGTGACAAGGAAACTTGGCCTCGGAAGACGTTTTTGCTGGCGTAGACCAGGAATCTCGCGGACGAGAGGAATTCGAGTGATTCAAAGACCTCGTGAAAGAAATTGATTTTCAGAGGGGTACCTCCTTCGCCGGAGATCATGACCTGCGTATGTTTAGGTTCTCCTGTTGTTCGATCGGTGAGAAAGCGGACATGGCGAATAGGGGCTTCGATGCAAAATAAAGGCTCTTCAAAACCGTGGCCAAAAGGCTTCAAGGTCTCGAGTTGCAGGGCTAAATCGAGGGTGAGCAAGTCAGTGGGTAGCCGTGCGTCATAGCTTATCTTACTCTGCCAAATCTCAGGCATCAGAGCGCGTAAACGTTCGGCATTATCATTCAGTGCCTTACGGATACCGTCCTCGTGCTCTCTTTTAAAAGAAAATCCACCTGCTGCTCTATGGCCACCAAATTTCTCAAAGAGATGTCCTACAGCCGTCATAGCATCGGTGACGTCGAATCCCGAGATAGAGCGAGCCGACCCCTTGCAGAATTCGGACTGTCGCTCAAAAAGCCATGTAGGTCTCCAGAATCGTTCCGCTACTTTACTAGCAGCGATACCCACAACTCCTGTATGCCAGCCTTCACTGCCTAAAAAAAGCAGCGGCTGGTCCCTATAATCCTGGGCCTGCTCATAGGCATCTTTTACAATCCGGGACTGAATGAGCTTTCGCTCCTCGTTACAGACGCCCATGAAGCGCACCAGCGGATCAGGTTCGTTTTGAACGAAGGCTTGGATCACAGCTTTTGCATGGCGCAGGCGTCCTACTGCATTGATGCGCGGGCCAATGCGGAACCCGACATCTTTTTCATCTAGACCTTCTTCGAGGGCACTGGCTTCCCGTAGCCGCTTCAGCACAGGCCGCTGACTCTTCAGTAAAGCCTTTACACCCATATTCGCGAGCCGATGATTGACGCCATTCAAAGGCACTACGTCGCAGATAGTAGCCATGCCCACCAGGGCGAGAATATCGTTCCAAACTTCTTGAGATACCGGAAAACGGCTAGCAAGTTTTCTCAGTAGGACGAAGGTGATGCCACAACCGCACAGTTCCTGATACTGGGGATCAGGGTGAGTCTTCGGATTCAAAATAATGCAGTCGGGCATTTTTTCGGGCTGGATTTTGTGGTGATCGGTGCAGATAAATTCAACACCGCGCGATTTGCAGTACGCAGCTTCCTGATTGGCTGTGATGCCGGTGTCCATAGTCAGGATAAGTTCTGCGCCTTCGTTGTCAATCAAGTGTTGGACCGCTTTAAGGTTGAGTCCATAACCTTCTTCAAATCGACAGGGGATATACGATACGTAGTTGCTGAATCCAATAGCATCAAAAAACCAGATCCAGCTCACGCAGCTCATGGTCCCATCGACGTCATAGTCTGCATAAAGTGCGATGCGGCTTTTTTTTTGTATGGCTCGGCTGATTGTTTCAGCTGCGTCCAGGAGACCATAATCGCCATAGCTCAGTTGCTCAGGAGCTACAAAATTCCTGTTTTTACTTATAATATCAATAACTTGATTCTTGGACCGCGGTTCCAACAGCTGCTGTGGCGCCCAGATTTGAAATTTTTGACCCACTCTATGCCACCTTTCCCAAGTCTTGAGCGTTGCAGCATACCTTTTACGTGTCAGTCCGGCAAGCATAAGGGCTCGTCTTTCCTAGCAGACTGGGTAAGGACTGCCTTGAATCGCTCAAGTTCGAATTCTTTCGGCCGAGAAAGAACTCATCACGGCTTCAAAGAAAGAATCCCAGGACGGTTGATTCAGAGGAAGCTCAGTTGAGGACAGGATGTCATGAAACTTAAACGTACAAGTACTGCTATACAGATCCTTGCTTCGCTTGCCCTAATGTTTTTCCTCAATGGGTGCGTGGGTTCCGTTGGAGTCGACCCCTCGGAAGATCCAGTACAGCCTGATGCGAATGAAAACGCCAATGCGGAAAACAGTGAGGAAAACACAGAAGACAATGGCGAGAACGGCAACTTCACTGCCAATGAAGAGAATGTGGGCAACGGTGAAAATGTCGCTGAAAATATCGGTAATAATACCGGTGATGGCGAAGAGCTGAACAATGCTAGTGACGACGATTTTGCAAATGAAGGTAACAACCAAAAGGTTGCCGAGGGAAACAACGAACTTTTCGGTAATCAGGGCAACAAAGGCGGCAACCTTAGCCAGAATAACAACCTCGGACTCAACCAAGGGCAGGATGCTCTGGTGAACAATGCTGAATCAGACATCGAACCGGCACCCAACCTCCAGCAAGGTGCAACTGATGGAGGAGAGGAACTGGCCCCTGTTAGTCGCAATTCGACGACAGTTTCAACAAATGGAAAAGTCCGCTACGTCATGGCCGGCGGAACAAAACTATACGAAAAACCGCAAGGAACTATTGTAAAGAGTCTCGAACAAGGCGATCATCCTTTAGTATCTGAAGATGGCGAGTGGGCTCGAACATCAGACGGCTTCTATGTTCCCAGCTCAAGTCTTACTTCGGATCCCGTAGGAAGATTTAAAACTCGTCAGGATTGGCAATAGAAAGCGGATTATTATCCGTATTTTTTCTAAGTTGACATGAATGATATTTATTGGTTCCATAAATTACTTCAGATTTGTTACCCTTAGATGTCATCCAATCACATCAATGAAATGAAGAACACATCAACTTGGAGAGGCCATGTTCAAACTACATAGCCTGTATGTGACAAGTGCCTTGACTCTCTTGTCAGGCTGCAACATCGGAACGCCCCGAGCTCTCACAGCAGGACATCCTCCGCCTGGTATCGAGGTGGATACATCCTTAGCGCAGTATTCGGCTGCCCAGCCTAAGACTCCCGCCAACGATCAATTCGTTACGCAGCATAAAGTCACTCAGGGCTCGAGCTTTTATCAAACAGCAAAAAATCTCGGTTTAGACGCTCCTATTATCCTCGAATGGGTAAAGGCCTCAAAGAATGTATTTCCTCTCGATGAGGTGGTTGCTGGTACCAGTTTTAGTATTACCTGGGATTCTTCTGATAAAACTTCGCCCCAGCGGCTCGAGCTCAAGAATTCTGCCGACTCAAGTGTGGTGATCGAAAAAGATCAGACCGATTCTGAGTGGACGGCGAGCAAGCTCCAGCTTCCGGTGACAACAGTGCAAAAAACATTCAATGGCACTGTAAGCTCATCGCTTTGGGAATCAGCTGAAGTCGCTGGCATGGATCCAAGTCTCATATCTAAACTCACCGAAGTGTTTGCCTGGCAAATAGATTTCAACCGCGCAGTTAAACGCGGTGATCGCTGGCGCTTGACGGTTGAGCAAAAGATGGTCAATGCGGATGCTATTGGTTGGGGCCCCATCCAAGTCGCTGAATATGAGAACGGCGGTCAGCTCTACACAGGAGTTCGTTTCCCGCAAACTGGCGATACCGGTGCTTATTATGCAACCAATGGCCAGAGTCTCAAGCGCATGTTCCTCAAGAGCCCCATCAAATTTGGTCGCATTACTTCGGGATTCTCGCAGAGTCGCTTTCATCCAATTCTGAATGTTAACCGGCCGCACAACGGTGTGGATTACGGTGCCCCACGCGGCACTCCCGTTCTCTCTGTAGGCAAGGGTCGTATTGTGACCATGGGCTTCAATCGGAGCAACGGACGCATGATCAAAGTCAGGCACAATGGGATCTATGCCACCGCTTATCTCCATCTCCATAGCTTCGCTCCAAGCCTGCGTGTAGGCTCGGAAGTCGAACAAGGGCAATTAATTGAAACAGTTGGATCAACTGGTTTAGCTACCGGCCCACATCTTCATTTCTCCTTCTATGAAAATGGCGTCTATGTAGATCCGATGGGTATCAAGTTTCCTTCTGCTGATCCGATAGCAGCCCGGGACATGGATGCTTATCAGAAACTTGTTTCAACGATGCTCCAATCCTTACCAGCCTGGCAGTTGGCGGATAATACCGAAAGCCTGAAGGGACCCTTATCCCTTAGTCTGGAACGTAGCCAGGATCAGGGTCTCATGCACTGAGGTTCTAGTTAGAGATGAGAAGCGTTCAGCCATCAATTGCAATCAGCGGTGCATTTCTCATCACCCTGGGCCTATTCGCCAGCTGCTCTCCACAGGGGCAGTGGACTCCCGTCCTGCACTCTCCGAACCAAGCTTTCCTCGCCCAGTCTGGAAGCAACCCAAGCGCCTCCGGAAGCTTTCTCCGCACTCAATCTGGTCTACCAGAAGCATGTAAGACCGAAATCGCAAGTCCCTTAGGCACATTTTGCCTAAGTTGCCGCTATGAACCTTGGTTCGTGCAGCGCTGCTACGACTATGCAGGAGCAGTGTCTCCTGATGAACAATGCGTTCATACACCTGATCAAATAAAGTGCCTCATGGACCAGCCTCTTTTTGCATTGGTCCTGCCTCTCAAAAGGTCGCAGGAGCGGGCCCTCCTTGAAAACTATTTAACATGGGAAGCTACAGTTCGTGATATCTGGGAAGGGCGACTGGAGGATCTTGAAAAAGAAAGCATGAAACGCCTTCTTCAATTTACTCGCAACTGGGCCGAACATTTAACTCAGCGCCGGGCAGCGGAGCTTAGCGACGACGAACTACTTGCATCTTTTGCCTCAGTCGGGCCCCAAAGTCCCAACTTGCTGAGCCAGCTGCGCAGAAGTCTCGAAAATTTGCAAAAAGAGCGTTTGGCAGGCCGCCTTAACCTGATTAGCTACCTTCAGGAAATTCGGAATGTTCTCGGTACGTTGGACGTTCTCTCACCACTCCAAGAATATCTCAACGCCCTGAGCCTCGAAGGTCTGGAAGAAGGCATTTAGAGGCAAAGGCATTAAGAAGGGCTCTTAACTTTGCCCTCTTCCGCCTTGAGGCGATAAAATTCTTTTGCCTCGGGTTCCAGTAGTGCCACCACCTCGTCCACGGTTCGAGCGAGGACAATGTGATCCAGGTCTTTCTTATCCATCAGCTTCATTTGGAGCGGAAATGCTTCCATCCACTTAAAAAGCCCTTCCCACATCGTGCCGAGAAGAATGAAGGGCCGCGGTGAAATATGATTCACCTGCATAAGCTGCCAGGTATAAAAAAGTTCTAGTAAGGTTCCGATTCCACCGGGCGTGACAACCACAGCATTGCTTATGCGCATAAACTCATCGAGGCGAGATGAGAAGCGACGGTGATGATATTTTACATCGAGATGGGAGTTAGTATCGGTCTCGAAAGGTAGCTGAATATGTAATCCAAAGGATCGGCTCCGAAGATTACCACCGTCTTTGGCTCCAAAATTGGCCGCCTCCATGAGGCCAGGCCCACCACCAGTAACGATATCGATATTCAGCTGCGAGAGCTTCTTAGCTAGTGCGTAGACTTGCTTATATTCTTCCGTATCGGGTTTTATCCGAGCTGAGCCGAAGATGCTGACTCGATAGAAATCACTACCTAACTCAGTGACCAGTGTATCCAGATCAGCGACAATGTCGTTGAGTTGCTGGATCTTCTTAGAGAGAAATTTTCGAACGCGCTTTTGTTCTACAACCATAGTTCTCCCGGGACCTCCACCCCAACAACGTTAGCAGACTCCTCGGCCCTTACCTAGCCCAAAGTATTGGGGAGCTCACTACTTGGGCGCCCCTGGCACAATGACCTTTTGTCCAAAAAACGCGTCCCAACGCCGAACCAGCACCTCGAGTGGAAGGAGCAGGAAAAGTAGGAAACACCACCAATTATCGAGCACCCAGTAGTAGTCAGGCATAAGTTTTTGCTCGGTTTTCTGTGCAATGCCGAGTTTGCCGCTCATACCCCGGAGCCATTCTCTAGCCGCCCGAGCCGGTTCATCTTCATCAATGAAACTAGCCCCCGTAAGATCGGCAAGCTGCTTAAGGCGGTGAAACGAACCTTCAATGTCTTTGTCCGCAAAATAGTCGGGCACGATCCCATAAATGGAACTGCGGACGGTTCCAAAGGCGGGATGTTGACCATCGATAGTCAATTCACAGGACGCTCCGCTAGCGCTAGCACTATTGATGACACCGCTTAGCTGCCATTGATCTGAGCTGACCAACTGCCTAACAATATCTTTGGCCGCTATTTCCTGTCCACAGACGCGATAGGTCCATCCATCGCCTTCAGAAAGAAATCGAGCCGCCGGGCCCCTAACCTTGGCCGACCACGACGTCTGCTGGCCCTGGCTTTGCAGAACAAAATCTTGCAACCACAACGGACGCTGCATCTCCTCGCGGAGCAGCCAGGTCATCGACGCTTTGAGAAAACTATGATAGCCCTCACGCGAGCCCTCCGGTCCTGGATTGAGAGCCATCCGCCAAAGATCATCCGAGAAAATCCAAATCGCGCGGCCTTTACCAGGGTATGAAGCTGCTGCTAGCAGACTCTCACGTCCATCTTCTGTCTCAGCCATGAGCAGGGGGGTAACTCCGGCTTCGGAAAGTTCGACGCGATCCAGACGATGCAGGCCATGATAGCTCTGATTGTCATCAAGTTCGAACTTGAGAGGCAGCCAGTCGTCAAAAACAGTAGCAAGCAGGCGCTTTTCCCGGTCAGGTTCGGCGGGCTTAATTTTGAAGCTCAGCTTTGGATCGTAGGGAATGGGACCTTTATCGTTCCATCCAAGAAGTTCATTTCTGTTTTCTGATCTCCCTTTAATTTTAAATGGCAGGAGCGAAGCCAACGGCGACGAGCTCAGATCCAGCTCGTGCAGGGCGCGAGGACCACCGATGAAGAGTAGTCCCCCTCCCCCTAAGACGAAGTCGACAAGATTCTTTTGATAGGCGGGTTCGAGAAACTGATAAAGGGAGAAATTCTGAATTACGACGGCTCGAAAGTTAGGTAACTCTTCATTGAAAAGACGTTCGACTGGAAAGGGTATCAAGCTCAGCTCTCGCTCATTGGTTAGCTGCGTATCGGTCGGATCCCGCAGAATGAAGAAGCTGATCATGTCGTACTTGGGCTCAGACTTTAAATAACGTCGAACAAAACGACCATCCCAGCTCGGAGCACCTAGAAGATGCAGGAGGCCGATAGTATTGGGGAGGACTTCCAGGCTCTTATAGAGAGTATTGTCCCAAATTGCGGTTTCACTGCCGATCGGCAAAACCGTAATTTTGACAAGATGACTACCTCGCGCCAGTGGGGGTAGAGGTATCTGGACGGTGAGGCTTTCTTCGCCTGGGCGGAAATTGACGTTCAGCGAAGCGAGATTTCTTCCGAGCGATGACGCCTGCAACTGTACTGTCAATTCCTGATCTTTTTGGACGCTTCGACGATGGACCGAGACTTCGAGCTCGACCACTTTCTGATCGAAGCCAAAGTCTGGACCTGAACCCATTTCAAGCCAGATATTATCCTGCTCGGAATGGGGACTCGCGATAATGAGACCGATAGGCTTGGCATTCTGCTGACCAAGGCCCTTCAGCTGAAAGGGCCAAGAAAGGTTCGGCTGAGAGTCACCGCCATCGGAAATCAAAATCCAAGGTTCACCGTGCGTCAGCGGCAGCCAGCTTTTTACGGCTGGACTGAGAGGCGTGTAGCCCTTGGCTACATCGTCGCTTAAATCCGAAAGTTTGGTGGATTGAAGACGACAGGCAAGTTCCTTGCAAGATTCGTCAAGCTCTTTGAGCAAGCTTTCCGTATGCCTTTTGCTATCAGAATCTTGCATACTTTTAGAGTCGTCGACGAGCAGATGAATAGTCTTGAGACTGAGGGAACTCGAAATGGATTCTTTGTCGAGCCGAGGCCAGACAGCAAGCACGATCGGGAGAAGCCAACCGATTCGCAGAATGCTGACGGTCAGCCCTCGCCTCCAGCCGAATTGCTGAACCCATATCCAGGAGAGAATCGCGACACCGGCCGCGGCAGCCCAGAGAATTTCGTTGAAATCTTGCACGTTAGCGCAACCTTTTTAAGATTTCTGGAAGGTGGATCTGGTCTTTCTTATAGTCAGTCGCCAGGGACACCATCAGGAGATTGATAAAAACGCGAAGTGCCTGCTCGCGCGGAAATTTTCCAAAACACGCTGGTTGATTTTGCGCGTCCAAGAGCGATTGGAAGAATTCTCCAGGAACAAGAACCACCGCAATCCGCTGATCGAAGTGAAAGCCCTCCCACACCCATTCGCCGCACTGAGGCAGTGAGGCGAGGAGATGAAAGCTTCGCATAAGTTCATGATCAGGAGGAATTGGCTTCCAAGCGCCCTGAGGAATCTGTTCGAGGATCCGGGCTTTAAGTCGCTCGCCACCAGCATGATTCTCCACGATTAGGAAGCCTCCTCGCTGCAACCAGCCGAGCAATTGGTTCCACTCCCCTTGCTCGAGGCCATCAAGAAGACGAGGATTGAAGCTCCACAGCCAAGGTTCTCTCAGCAGAGCCTTCTCGAAACCGGCGAACTGCTGAGCATTCTCATCAAAATCGATGCTGGTTCTGGCGCTTATTTCGCGCCTAAGCTGAGACAGGTTCGGAATTTGTGGATAGCCGAGAGCATTCATCTTCACCTGGGCAAGCCCGGACTCCGGACTGAAGGTGCAGCAGCACAAAATTACCCCAAGTGGCCCGAACCACCGCGCAGCCCAGTGCTTAGCTCGAAAGTAGCGGCCGAGGGCAAATCCTAGCCCCTCCATATAAAGGGCTATGACGATGAGCAGAAGAAAGAGCATGATCCATGGCCTCGCATCGAGTTCTTGATTGGCCATCGACGCTTGCCTGACGAATCCTCGGCTTCCGCTACTAAGTTCGGAAGGAAGCTGATCAAAAGGCAACTGACGTAAAAGGCTTTCCACGAGCGGTACATTACTAGCGGCGAGACCGGGATCATTCTGATTTAAGGCGATATCCTCGATCCGAGGCCACTGCCCAGCGTCGAGAGTTGCACTTTGACCAGCTCCCATAAATTGCAGAAGGGAGCGCACCATAAGTGGCAACTGCCCAAAGGAAACGCCTCCCTTTCGCATTGGATTCAGCGGGAGTGTGAAAGCGAGAATCCTGAGTTTCAGGGCGGGATTTTTAAGGTTCATAGCGAGTGCACCCATCGGACTATTGATTTCGCCTCCCAGCTGACTAGCACCTAAAGATTGCAAAACCCCGACGTACTGATCACGATTTTCGAGATTTTCGCAGTAAGCCGGTCGGTTGGGGATTTCTTCAGGGGCTTTGGCTAGACTGGCGAAACAGTGGCAAATTTCTGAAAAATTATTGAGGTCCGAGCTGGGCACTAACCAGATTTGCATGTCTTGCAAGCGATTTCCCCTCCCCTTTCCCAGTAAGGAGCTGGGGCAAAATTCACTCCGACTTGCCTCCGGCGAAACCTCACTAATGAGCAGAGAAGGCTTGACCCACGATGCATCGCTAGGCTGCAGCTTATCGATTCGCTGCGTTCGGTAAGCGAGGACATCTAGACTCGTACGCAAGTGGAAGACGGAATCTTCCAAAAACATTTCACCGCGTGGTTTAGCGACCAGAAGGGCCTTCTGTCCCTTCACGGCGAGCCAAGTGCGAAAAGTATTGTCGATCAGCAGATCCTCGGGCCCCTGGGCGCTGAGGATCCACTGGAGTTCCAATGGCTCTTCGTCCTTCGATGCTGTGACGCTGCTTGGATTTATCTGCATATCAAATTCAACGGTCTTTGCGGCAGGCTCGAACTGCCAGTTTTGGGTCCCGAGAGTCTTTCCTTCAGCTTGGACCGTAAGAGTGCCACTGAGGGTCTTGCCCTGTCCACTGCGACGAAGCACGACCGTCCACCCTTGAATTTGGGCTCCCGCTACAGTTTCTTTAGGCTTCAGTTCATCTATGAATATATTGTCGAGAGCAGGGCGATTTTTTTGCAAGGGAAACCACGATACCTGCACCTTTTTCTCAAGATACTGCCAGTTGAAGTCTTCCCAGCTCGCTTGATCGCGATCCGAAGCGACTATAAGATGTTCGATTTGAGGTGCATTCCTTAAAATGGCATCTACGGAAGATCCGAGTTTGAGTCCAGCTCGATGAAAGCCGCTCTCATTGATGAGAGCCCTCACTGAGTCGATCTCCGAGGCAGAACGAATGACACCATCGGACGACAGGCTGAAGCTCATGCGCGTATTGGCTCTCAAAGAGCCTAGGAGCTCAGCAGCGGCGGTTCCGTACTGGGAGCTTGTTATGCCAAGGGACATCGAAGGACTCAGATCAAAGATCACGTGGGTGGGACGAAGATCGATAGTTTCGCCTTTGATAACAGTCTCGGTCGGTTCAAAAACATAGAGACCCAGAGCCAAACTAGCTAAGAAGAAGCAAAGCAGTGGCCAGAGAGGTGGCAAAACCCAGCGAAGTTTGGGGAGCACCGTCAGTTCCAAATCGATGACGCGCAGGACCGGCAACCAAACCCTTTCCTTTTGCCGCCGGACGATAAACCAAAGGACGAGGCCGCTTATGATCAGAGCCAAGGCCGCGAGGCCGCTCGCACGGGGCATCCAAGACAAACCTTCCATCATGGGACCGCACCTCCGCGCCCAAAGTTAAGCAGCCCCCAAGGTTGCTCGAGACTACTTAGAAAGCTCCTGATCGGTGTCTCATCATGGACGAGCAGATGGTGCCGATGCGAGCGGAGCCAGCTTCGCTGTGCTTCTTCTTGCCAGCGCTCTAAAGCTCGCAGGAGATTTTGCTGCTGCAGCAGGGCCGAACCCGTATACTCGCGTGAAGTGCCACTTTCATCGAAGTAGCAGTCCTCAGGTTTTAACCATGAGGGATCAATTTCGAGCGACGAGAGGACTTGCAGCCAGCAGGCATAGGGCCCCTTTTTTTGCAAGAGCCAGTCGGGTATGCCGCTGAACCCATCACTAACCCAGAACATGAGATCACAGCGTTCCTCGCGAATATATTCTAGCGAGCGAGTTTCATGTGTTTCCCAGGATTTTTCCGAGAAATCCGACTTCAAGACTTTATCGAAAAGGATCGCGGCATCCGTCTGTGAACGCAGGTTGAGACTTTCCGCCCGGTTTTCCCTCAGCCGATAGACCTTGACCCGATCTCCCCATCGGAGACACTGGTAAGCCAGGTGAAAAGTAATCCGCAGTACTAGCTCCCGCTTGGTGCAGACAGGACGTGCAAGCTTCTCGAGAAGGGGCTTATCCGGCCAAGAAAGGGTGGGGCTGTCCTCGACCAATAGCATGACCCGGCAACTCGCTTCATCATTTTGCTCGCGGACGATAAGCTGCTCATTCCGCGCAAAAGCCCGCCAATCGATGAGGTGGATGGGATCACCGGCGGTATAGCGGCGGCTGTTGGCAGGCAGTCTGGTGGCACGCATGAGATTGAGGCGCTGGCTGCCGTGAAAGCGAGACAGGGGGACGTAACGCTGATGACTTGGCTCAAAGCCATGATAAGGCGTCAGCTGCCCAAGAAGGGGAGTCCCGGAAGTTTCCTGCATCAGAGCCATCCTTTTGCAGCTAGCTGCGCACTCTCTTCGATATAGTTGAGCAAGGCTTCAATGAAGTGGTCTTCGGCATTGCGCTCCCCCTGGGCCTGTGCAGCCAAGCGAACCCGATGCCTGAGCACGGGTTTGGCCACACGACGTACATGGCGCCAGCGCACGGTATCAGTACCCTCCAAGAGGGCCAGAGCGCGGCTCGCCGAAAGGAGACTGATGCCAGCTCGCGGTCCCGCACCGTACCAAACCAAATGCCGCAAGTGTTCAGGGCAGCCGCCCTCTACGGGCCTGGTAGCCCTTACGAATGTGTTGATCGTGCCGACGATCTCATCCGGCACGGCAATCATTTTCTGAGCAGCGATAAGACCCCTAATTCCTGAGGCTGAAAGCTTCGGCGTCGAACGCGTGCTTTCGCTCCCCGCTCGCTGTTCACCGATCAGGCTGCTTTGCACATGTGCGGAGAGAATTTTATGCTCGGCATCGACTTCGGGATAATGGACCAGCGAATGAATCAGAAAGCGGTCAAGCTGAGCTTCAGGCAGAGGAAAGGTTCCCTCCGATTCAAATGGATTTTGCGTTGCAAAAACCATAAAGGGCTCAGGGAGTATATGGACTTGACCACTGACTGTGCAGGTTCGCTCTTGCATGGCTTCAAGCAAAGCCGATTGCGTCCGCGGCGAAGCGCGATTGATCTCGTCGGCTAAGAGAAGGTTGACGAAGACTGGACCTTTGGCGAACTCAAAGGCCTTCCTGCCGCTATCTGGATCGATGTTGAGGATATCAGAGCCGATAATATCGCTCGGCAGCAGATCAGGCGTAAACTGTACCCGACCGAACTGCAGCTGAAGATGCATGGCGAAAACTCGGACGAGTGAGGTTTTTGCCAGGCCTGGGGCTCCCGTCATCAGGATGTGCCCACCAGATAAGAGGCAGCATATCGCCTCCGTGATCAGCTCTTCCTGTCCAAAGATGGATTCCGCAACCGCTGCTTTGAGATCCTTGACCGAACGCGCTGCCTCTTCTAGTGACATCGTCTCGTTTTGCATAGAACCCCAGCCTTTCGCATGATCTTAAAAAAATGACTCCCTATCCTACCCCGGAGCTTAGGGTCGGCTCAAGAAGATGTCCCTCGCCCCGCTAGTAAGAAAGCCGCTAAAGACTTGCTGGATATCGACTCGAGCTTTCTCAGGACCAAATTTTATAAAGGAAGTGCAGATGCGACTCTTTTTTCCCAACCCGGAAACCGGCGGGGCCGCCCTTGAATACATCGTCGTCTCGATTTTTGGCCTATTCCTGGCCGTCGCAGCTATCGCTTTTGTCTCCCAAGCCGCTAAACAGAAGATGGCGACCGTAGAGGAGAAGCTAGGGATTCAATTCGATCTTTCAAGTTTGAATCCTTTTGAATAGAGCCAGTCCTTATTGCGCGCATAAGCCTGCCGAGGACAGGAGGTTATATTTAGTTATGTCACAATTGTTGTTATGGCTGCTCGTCTTACTTGCTGCTTTGGACATCACGACTCGAGCCGAGAATAGCAGTCGTAAGCTACAAGCTCTTCTCGAACTGAGGCGACAGATCCTGGCCGAGCCCGAGGCAGCTCGCCTCCAGTTCTGCGAAAAACTAGAAGCAGAGGGTCCGCGTCTCAGCTGGCGTGAGCAGGGGAGCTGGACCTCCGCATGTTCGCACGCGAACCAATCTAGGGGTTTGCCTCGGTATTGGAGGCTAGAAGCCCGCCTTAAATACGGGATGCTTTTTCTTTTCGAGCTGCCTATAAGGGTTTCTATCGTGATTTTAGCTTGAAGGCTTTTATGTACTTTGTAGTGACAAAGCTTATGTTTGAAAGTCAGCAGACCGCTCGCGATGCGCGAGAACTCAGTCAGCTCGTCGAAAAGTTGCGCCAACGTTTTCGTATCAGCATCCAAATTGCCGATGAATTTCACAAGTCTGGCCAGGCTGGGATCATGCTTGCAGCTATCCATAGCCAGGAGGAGCATCTGAGCAAGCTTGTCGATGACGTCGCTGCAGCTTGTGAGAGCTTCGGGCGCATTCATTCCGAAAGCACCATCTTCGAAGACTTCGAAGCGTTTAATGAAGATTACGAGTAAGATCGAAAAAGGAAGACGACTATGGGAATCTTAGCCGCTAAGAAGGGCGTTATCATGGGGGTTGCGAACGAGCGCTCCATCGCTACGGCCGTCGCACGCACTCTCTTCAAAGAAGGTGCTACTCTCGCTTTCAGCTATCTCCCCGATACGGGAGAACGCAATCGGAACGAAAGCCGGGTGCGGAGCGTCACAGAAAGCCTTGAGCCTCGCTTGATAGCGCCTTGCGATGTAACTAGCGACGCTGACATTGAGCGCTTCTTCCAAGAGGTCCAAGACAAAATGGGACCTTTGGACTTCCTCGTCCACTCCATAGCTTTTGCACCGACGGAAGACCTCAAGCTACCCACTCATTGCGCAAGTCGCCTGGGGTTTGCCCAAGCTATGGATGTCAGCGTATACAGCTTCCTTGCTGTAGCTCGGGCGGCCGCTCGTTACATGCCAGAAGGAGGTAGCATCTGTGCTATGACTTATTATGGCGGCGAAAAGGTAATGCCTGGTTACAATCTCATGGGAGTATGTAAAGCTGCGCTCGACGCTGCGGTTCGCTATACCGCCTCCGAATTAGGCCCTCAACGTATACGGGTGAACGCCATCAGCGCTGGACCTATCAAGACCTTGGCCTCTTCTGCGGTCGGCGACTTCAAAAAAACTCTCGGTCTCTATCAACAGACAGCTCCTCTAAAATCTAATGTCACCGCCGACGATGTAGGTGCGGCTAGCGCTTTTTTACTAAGCGATTACGCGCGGATGACAACCGGCGAAATCCTGCATGTGGACGCCGGCTTCCATGTGATGGGAGTGACTCAAGAAGCGGAGCCAAGCAGCTGAGGGATGTTTCGCCTCAATTCGAAGGATCTTTAATTGTGCGATAAGCTATAGTTTGCGAAGATCAGGTCCGACACCAAGTCCAAGAGAAATTCCGTACTTGCCTTTTGGGACAGGATCTTCGATGCCGCACAATCCTTATCGATTATTTCTGCAGAATGTTCGCAAACATCGCCTCTATTATGGAATAGGGACTTTGGCGATGCTCGTGACGAGCATTTCAGAAGTCTTTTTGCCAAAATTCATTCAGTGGAGCCTCGACCTCCTCTCGGGGCAAGGGACGACGCCAGAGATTTTCGGCAAAGGGGATTCACATCAGCTACTCAACCGGCTCGTTGGAAGCCTAGTCGTCATCCTACTTTTCGGCTGGATCGGCCGTGTGGGATGGCGTCAAATATTGGCGCGCCAAACGCATATAGCTGGCCATGATATTAAGACTCGCATATGGTCTGTACTCAAAGACCAGCCCCTGTCGCTACTTGAACGCTACCCGCTCGGAGATCTCATGAACCGAGCGACCGCTGACTGGAACAAGACCCGCTTTATCCATGGTTTTACTCTGGTCACGGTTTTTGATCTTATTTTCTTTTCTATCCTGGCTATCGGCTGCATGCTCGCGATCGATTGGCAGTTGGCTCTGATGTGCCTCGCGTGCATTCCCTTTTTACCGCTCAAGATTATCCGTATCAGCCGCGAAGAATACCGTCTTCACCAGCTGGCACAGGAGCAGCTCTCAGCCCTATCGGATCTTATTTCCCAATTTGTGACTACAGTGCGCTTGCAACGCGCTACTGCTAGTGAATCGGTCTGGTTGGATCGCTTGAGCGAAGATGCCCGGACCTATGCCCACCGGCAATTCGAAGTCCTGAAGAAAGGCTGGCAAATCTTTGTTCTAGGCGCCATTCCCAGCCTATTCGCGTATGGGATACTCTTTAGTTTTGGGCTGAGCAAGGTGCAAGCTGGCGAGCTGAGTTTAGGGGCTTTCATCGCCTTGCAGTCGTATGTTCTTTTGCTCCAGAGTCCCCTCTTCGAGCTGGGTTCAGTGATATCGGAGTGGCAGACTGGGTTTGCGAGTTACCAGCGAATTACTGAAATTTATGACCTCGAGGAGGCTCCTCGCTCAACATCGGATGCCCTTATAACATCCCACTATGATCCATTGCTGCCCCTGCAGATCAAAGACTTGACTTTTGCCTATCCTGACGCGGAGAATCCAGCTTTATCCCACCTTAGTCTCTCGCTGCAAAAAGGTGAAAAAGTAGGGATAATAGGGCCAATCGGGAGCGGCAAATCCACCCTCCTAAATTTGATAGCAGGTTTGACAGAAACTCCGCTTGGACACGTTTGGCTGCAAGGACTCCCTCTCGAAAAATGTGGACGCGACTGGCTGACCCGGCAAGTCACGCTGCTCACGCAAAAACCCGCACTCTTCGCGGGCAGCATCCGCCACAACTTATCCCCGGAAGAAACAGCTTCTGATGAGCAGATGGAGTCTGCCTTGCGAGCTGTAGAGCTATGGGATGAGGTTGTAGAACTCAAGTCTGGACTCAATAGCTGGATCGGGGAATCAGGCATCAACCTCTCTGGCGGCCAAAAACAACGCCTGGCTCTCGCAAGGGCCCTGCTAAAACCAGCTCCCATAGTCCTCATCGATGATGGCCTGAGTGCCGTTGACGCCGAGACGGAAGCGCGGATTCTAGATCACTTGCAGCGCCGCCTCAAAGGGCAGACGGTGCTTTGGAGCGCCCATCGGCCTTCGACTTTGCTCCACTGCGATCGTCTCTTCAGGATGGAACATGGTCACCTCTATCTGCTGCGGGATAGGCCCCTTTCGGGCGCCAAGGACTTTACGAAGAAGAGTCAGCTCACCGCCGCCGTGCTAGGGGAGGTCTGAACCATGCAAATTGATCATGATTCAGTCGAATCCCAGGGTGATTTTGCCGGTATTTTAGCCCTTTTTCGCTACGGTCGGGGCAGCTATCGGGACCTCTTTACCGGCATTGCACTAGTAATATTTTCGGCCGGACTTCTCATGTTTTCAGCAAAACTGATGGGTCGCGTCGCCGAGCTTGTTCTCAATTCGCCGAGTAAATCTGCGAGCGGTCCATCCTCGCTTTTGATTCAAACAGTCTGTGGGATACTGGCTCTCGAGGCTTTGAATGTCATAGTCACCTATCATGGCCGTCTGAAGATAGCCCATGCTACGAACTATGTGGCACTGAGTCTACGGCAGGCTCTCTTTAAGAAAATGACCGTTCTACCCATTCGCTACTACGATCAACAGCCACTCGGCCGAACCATTACCCGCCTCACCGCCGATGTAGAAGGCATTGAGACCTTTTTTAGCGCAACGATGCCTCGCGTTCTCACTGCCTGCATTACTATAGCTTCAGTACTCGTCGCCATGCTGCTCACTGATCTCAACATGGGTCTCATCGTCTGCCTCTCCAGTCTGCCAGCCCTGCTTTTCACGATAGGCATGCGCAGCCCAATACGCGTAAGTATGCAGGATTATAAACGTAAATCAGCCAACCTTAACGCCAAACTTGCTGAACTCATCAAAGCCCTGCCCCTCATCAAAACCTTCGGCCTTGAGCGCTGGAGCTCCCGGACATTTGACCAAGAATCTTTCGAACTTCTGCAGGCTGCTTTCCGACTGATGAACTGGAGTTCGCTCATTCGACCAATCTCGGCTCTTTTGTGCTCATTACCTATCGTCGTCATAATATACTGGGGCGGCCATCAAACCCTCGACGGTCTCATGTCGATCGGACTTTTAGTGGCTTTTATTCGCTATGCCGAACGCTACTTCAGGCCGATCATGCAGTTGTCTTTCGAACTGCACCTCATCCAAGACGCGATCGCTTCTAGCGATCGCTTACGCAAGTTGCTGGAAGAGCCCGAGGAGCCTTCTGCCCTTGGCCCGGACGGGCATCTATCTCAAAGAGTAAAAGGACAGGTTGAATTCAAGCAGCTTTGGATGGCTTATGGCCCCGGGGAAGCCATCCTCAAAGATCTCAACTTCAAGATCAAGGCGGGCTCAAGCGTGGGACTAGTTGGTAAGACCGGCTCTGGAAAGTCCACCACCGTGCATCTCATTCCACAGCTTTACCCCTGGACCAAAGGAGACATTCTCCTCGACGAGGTTTCCCTACGGGAATGGAACCGGAATTCCCTGCGAGAACAAATAGGAATCGTTTCGCAGGATGTCATTCTCTTTCATGGAACACTGAGAGAAAATCTGCTCATAACGGCTAAGGAAAAAGAGCGCCTGAACGATGCAGGCTTACTAGCTGCTTGTGAAAAAACAGGTCTAGCGGCGATAGTCAATCGGCTACCCTTGGGCCTGGATACGATTCTCCACGAGGGCGGCAGCAACTTGAGCATGGGTGAGCGGCAGCTGGTTGCCTTCACACGGATGCTGCTCCGCGATCCTGCTATACTGATTTTGGATGAGGCAACAGCACATGTCGATGAGTCTTGCGAGGCTCTTATCCAAAAGGCTATCCTGGAGCTCTTGCACGGTCGTACCTGCTTTATTATCGCCCATCGTCTGAGCACGATTCAGCACTGTGACCGCATCCTGGTGTATGATCGGGGTCGCATCGTTGAAGACGGCAAGCACGATGAGCTCCTCGGTCTGCAAGGTACCTACGCGCAACTCGTTAGAAGGCAATTGCCGCATGGATATATTTGAAACGATTGAATCTCGCATACGTGCGCTTCCTGCTGGAAGCCCTCGAGCCCTTCTGCTTCTGGATATAGACGATACGCTCATCGACTGTCGTCATCGCAAGCGGCAGGTTTTTTTAGACTTTGTTGCCCAGGGAAAAGTGCTGAAGCAATTTCCAGTGGCCTGCGACACTCTCAGCCGAATAACTCAGCAGGAAATCGAATATCGCGTCGCGGACAATCTCAAGAAGGTCGGAATTGACGAGCCGAGTTTCGCTGAGCAACTCCTGCAGTTTTGGCTAGACCATTACTTCACTTATCCATATCTGATCCAGGACATTGCGTTTCCCGGCGCTGTATCCTTCGTCAATAAGTGTTATCAGCGAGGTCTAGGTCTAGTTTATTTAACGGGAAGAGATTTGCCGGGAATGGGACCAGGGACTTTTGCTGCCATGAAAAAGCTTGGTTTCCCCTGTGAGCAGCCCCACATTCATTTTCTTCTCAAGCCTGATCCTAAGATTCCCGATCTCGGGTTCAAAATCTCGGCGCTTGAAGACGTAGCGGCTTTGGGACCGGTGGTAGCTGCCTTTGAAAATGAGCTATCTAACCTAAATGCCATGGCGCTCCGTTATCCTACAGCAGCGATGTACTGGCGCAACACTCTCTATGCGCCCTCACCTCCCCCTCCCCATCCTCACGTCGAGGTCCTGGCTCATTTTCCATAGCCGCTTCTCTTTCTTGGAGTCCTTCTTCCTTAGAACTTGTTCAGAAAACAAATGGGCCGCTCTTTATAGTAAAAGCAGCTGCCAGCTTCCAATAGACAAAAGAGAAAAATAAATGATTTCTACATAAATAGGGACAAGTCATTTAAACAAGTCCTATCATAAACCACTTACTTAGTTTGAAGAGCTAATCAGTTACACCCACTGTTGCCCCAGATCAGAACCGCCCAGAAATGAAGAAGGCTATCGTGGTAG
>JBGSTX010000064.1:0-3888 GCA_041736305.1 Oligoflexus sp.
CACCTCTCTTGTGCAGTTGGCCAAGGATTTTGAAGCGAAAATGATACCGTCTCAAGCCATCGGAGGACCAATCGGCGTCAAGGGGGCATTAATCAATGCCTATGTCGACGACGAGCTTCGCATCGTGACGGGCAACAGTTCCAGCCGCACCGACTTGACCTTGTTTATTCTGGAAAGGGTCACGACTGTTGAAGCCAGTCAATAGATAGGTTCTTGGATGTTTCATGGTCGAGAGAGAACAGTCGGGGGAGGAAGAGCCAGGATCAACGTCTGGCTCTTCATTCAGAAAGAAATTATCAAATAATTTCCTTCGCCTTTTGATAGGCAGCCGCAGCGGCTTTTCCATAGATGAGCATCTTGAGCGATTTAAATGCCAGCAGACTCGTACCTGCGACGGCGGCGAACTTGGCAATCTTTTTGTAGTCCAGCGACTTAACAAAGTCAGGCGCTTTGCTCAACGTATTGGCAGCTGTTCCCTGGAGAATAGGCATTTCTGCGAGGTAACCCATGTTTTCTCTCCTTCATGACGAGATCGAAGTTTACTGCCCACTATAAGGGGCATCTTGTGACGCCGACGAATGATCGGGTCGTCCGGAAGCGCTGGTTTGGCGATTGCGGGCTTCACGACCGCGATGTCCGCCCTGACCAGAAGGACCGATATTGCCCTTTCTGTTGTCATGGCCTTCCGCTATGTCGACTTCATTTTGCTGTCGTTCCATCTCGGACATGGCTAAAGCGCGTTTGGACGGCTCGCCGCCCGAGTTTTGCTTGCCCTTATGATTCTTTTCTTTCTGCTTTAGGGCTTCTTCCTCTTCCAGTTTTTTGCCTTCCTGGCTTAATTTGCTTGGCATGATCTTCACCTTTATGTTTGTGACTTGGTCAAACGTTCGTTTCAGGCTCCTGCTTGTCTGACCATGCAGTTCGGGGAGGCTTCATGTTTGTTTTCTCATACAGGAACACCCGTCAAAAATTTCATTTAACAGCCTATTCCTCTTTCGAGGCCTCGCGCTCTGTTTGCCTGCAATATGCATACCTATTAATAATTTCTCATAATAGCGGTTCGGGCCTCAAATCAGGAGCCATGTGGGAAAGAGTGTGATTCTACGCCAGGCGAGAAAATCAGTGTGAGCAGAGACCGGGCTGGCAGACGAATATCCAGTCTGGGCAGTTTTACCGACAGACCTGCCGTCTATTATGAGAAAAGCGTAAGGATAATTTGAGAGCCAGCCATTGGGCGGCTAGATCAGACGATCTCGATATCGGCGCCCATCTCTTGTAGTTTAGGAACCAGGTTATCGTATTTGCGGGTCAACTCGTGGTAATTGCTGAGGTGGCTAATACCCTTGGCAACCATCCCTGCCACGACCAGGCACTTGCCGGCTCGGATGTCTGTCGGCAGAGCAAAGTCCCTGGCCTCGAGCGGAGTCGGCCCTAGGACGATAGCCGAATGGGTGTGGTTGAGGTTCCGAAAGCGGCAGGAAGACTCGCCGAGACACTTGCTGCTCACCGAAATGTTCGCCCCCATCTCTTTGAGAAAGGAGGTATAGCCGAGACGCTCTTCAAAAACCGTTTCATGAAGTACGCTGATACCCTCTGCCTGCGTAAAGAGCACCATGAAGGGCTGCTGCCAGTCGGTCATGAATCCAGGATGGACCTCTATCTCCACGTGAGTGCCTTTCAAGGGCTTGCTTCCGGCCTTCACATAAAGACCTTTGGAATTCACGGTAAACTCGGCGCCCATGCGCTGAATGAAGTTCAGAAAGCTGTAGACGGGTCCGTGATTGACGTTTTCCAAGAGGACATCGCCGCCCGTCGCTAATGCAGCTACCGAAAAAGATACGGCCTGATTGCGATCGAAGAGGCAGCGCAGCTCGCAGCCTTTAAGCTTCTCTACACCTTGGATGATGAAAGTCCGATTCGGAGTCTGCGTGATATCCGCCCCCATCTTCTGGAGCATCTTGCAGAGTTCGATGATTTCAGGTTCGATCGCCGCATTTTCGATGATAGTCCGACCGCGGGCCATGGTAGCGGCGATGATGAGATTTTCGGTGGTCATAACCGAAGGGAAGGGCAGCGTGAGGTGCGCGCCGTGCAGACCGTGCTCGTCGACTGAAAGGTGGTACTGGCTCCCGTTCTGTTCGACGGTAGCTCCCATCTGCTCCAGAGCGTCGATATGAAAGTTGACCGGTCGTTTGCCGATGCGATCGCCACCCAAAGCTCCGAAGAAAGAGACTTTGCCAAAGCGCATCAAGAGCGGCCCTGCGCAGAGGATGGCGATGCGATTTTTCTTACAAAGCTCTTCGGGTATGGCCCATTTGTCGATATTTTTAGCGCAGACTTCGACGGTATCACTATCGAGGTTACGGACCTCGCCACCGAGGTAGGTGAAGAGTCCTTCGACAACGCGTCGTTCATCGACGTCGGGAGCACTTTTGATGAGGACCGCTTCGTCGGTGAGCATGGCAGCTATAATGCACTTCGTCACCTGATTTGAGCTGCCAGCGATCGAGATACGACCGCCACTGAGCTTTTTACCACCAACGATACGCAGGCGGGAACCTTGCATTTCGAACTCTCCCCTCGCTAGATCAAGCGTGTTGTTCACCGGAGTCGACATGGATTTCAGCATAGGAAGCTACGGCGTAAGGATCATCTGCCCAGTTTTCGTCAATCACGACTTCCAGTCCTACAAAAACCTGTCTATCGAAGTGGGTTTCCAGAGTCTGCCGCGCTTTCATGCCGATCTCTTTGATCTTCTGTCCACCTTTGCCCAGCACGATACCCTTGTGCTGCTGGCGGCCGACGATCACATCAGCTTCCACGCGCACGAGAGTGTCGCCGAGCTCGAGGAGCGAAACCTTGACTGCGACATGGTAGGGCACCTCGGCTCCGAGGCAGCGAAAGGCTTGTTCACGGATCATCTCTGCAACGACGAATTTCTGCGAGCGATCGGTGAGATCGTCGGCGGGATAGAGCCACTCGCCCTCGGGCAGCCCTTGGGCAACGCGCTCGAGAAGCTTGGTGAGGCTCTCGCGGCGCTTCGTGCTGATCGCCCAGAGATTCTGCAGACGATCGCCGATGACTTCCTTCGAAAGGTTCACCTGCAGGAGATCGAGCTGGGCACCGAGCGCGGTACGGGCCATGAAGACTTCGTCTTTGGGAATCTTGTCTATTTTGTTGAGACAGATGAAAATGGGACCTTTAAAATCTTGGACGATATTTCTGATATATTCAAAATCCTGTTGATGACCAACCGTGGTAGCATCGACCAGATAGATTACGCAGTCGGCGTCGGATAGAACGCCCCAAGCTTCCCGATTCATCATAGAATTGAGAGCGAGCCCGCGGTGCTGCCGATGAATACCAGGAGTATCGAGGAAAAGGAGTTGGCTCTCACCTTGAACGGATATACCAAGAATACGATTGCGTGTCGTCTGTGGCTTGGCACTGACACCTGCGATTTTTTGGCCGACAAGAGTATTGAGGAGCGAGCTCTTGCCCGCATTGGGACGCCCCATGATAGCAATAAAGCCGCAGCGTTGAGTCATTTTTCAGCCCATCCTGAACATTGGAAAAAAGGAAGATACGGGCTCGCAGCATGCCTCGAAGCTTGCAAAAGAGCAAGGCCCAATCGACCGCATAAGACGCCATTATGATGTGTTTGAGCTCTGTTTTTGAGCTGAGCAAAGTGGCCGTTAGCAAAGGAACGGCCACCGCGTTTAGAATGGAGGGAAATTTCTCAGCGTCCGGCCATTAGCTCGCGGCGAAATTCCGCGACTTGGCTGATCGTATCAAAATTCTGTTCAAAGGCTCCGAGGAGATAACCCAGTGCGATCCCGTAGATGATGTGGGTCCCGATGTAACTCAATGCGATAGGGAAACCTATGC
>JBGSTX010000165.1:0-10055 GCA_041736305.1 Oligoflexus sp.
TTAGTCTGAAGGATCAGGCGCGGTCGGTCGTCGGGCTGTCGGCTCTCTACCGCAAATGGGTCAATATTCTCTATCTGATTGTCGAAATGGAAAACGCGCTCTACTTCGATCAGTCTTTGCAGCGAAGTGTTACGACTGAGGGTGAATCGCCGCTCGACAGAACACCCTATAAGATACAGCGCTGCATTGAAACCCACCGACGCTTTATTCAATCGTATGCCAACGAGCTCGGTGGACGTCCATTTATAGATCTGTGGGAACTGACCAGCGGCATGCAGAGTTCTCTGCCAAGTATCGGCTCGAGTGCCGAGACACGCGGGGAGACGCTGTGGATGCGCGACGTCATGGCTGCTATCCATGAAGGCAGCGATGCCCGATTTCCAGCGGCCGTTGCTGATGCTATGCAAGAGCGCCTCGGCCAGCTCAAAGCGGGAAATAATACTGTGACTCTCGAGCTAGAACTAGCCTGTACCAAGCTGGAAGAACTCGACTGCAAGCTGCTGACGACGATCAAGCGCCGCCTGCGCAGCGGAACTGAACTTTTTGAGCGCTATCAAGATAAGACGCTCGACGAGGGTGCTGAAGCTCTTATTTCGGAGCTTCGGCAGATTCCAACCGCTTTTGAGACCTATTACAGGCAGGCCCGGCATTTCTTTAACGAAATGGGATGGCAAAGTCCACCTGAGGTTAAAAGTCTGCTCATCAGCAGCTGGCAGACCGAAGAAACCCACGTTCTGCACACGGATCAGTTCTGGACTCTGGAGGAACAGGCTAAAGAAAAGGTGGTGATTCTGCGCAGAACTCCGACTCCCGTCGACTCGATAGAAGCTCTGGTTGCCAGCAATGAAACGATTATCTCAATGATGCTGCTCAAACACCGACAGTTCGGGATTATCGTCGATATGCGCCAGGCGCCGCAGAGAAATGACGTCGACTTCGAAAACGCGATGCTGAAGCTCAGGGTGGCTGTAGCTACCAACTTTATGCGCGTAGCGGTGCTACTTGAAAGTGCGACGGGCGTCCTGCAGGTGAATCGCATCGGCCGCAATGATGGGGCTGAAACTTTCGCGACGCTCAATGAATTTGCGGCTCTGCGTTTTGCAAAAGGTGCTGCCTAACGCGTCTTCTCTTGAGCGTCGAAGGCTTTGTTGAAACGTTCTAAAGTGGCAAAGAGCTGAGAAGCGGCACTGGCGCTTAGCTGGGACACTTCTTGGATCTCAGGGGGCACCGACTGAGCTTTGGACTCTAGCTTTCGACCGCGGGCTGTGAGCTGGACGCGGACAGCCCGCTCGTCCTCGATGTCCCGCTCCTTCTGGATTAGCCCCTTCGCTAGCAGGCGCTTGATCAAGGGAGATAAAGTTCCTGAGTCAAGATGGAGGGCAGCTCCTATTTCTCCGACCGTCAAAGCATCTGTCTCCCAGAGCACAAGTAGCACCAAATATTGCGGATAAGTCAAATCTAGAGGCTTCAGAAAAGGCTGATACGCTTTGATCATAAAGCGCGACGCTGTATAGAGTTGAAAGCATAACTGCTGATCGAGGCGGAGGGGATTTTGCTGCGGTTTCATGGATTTCCTCCTTCTCTCTAAAATATATATTGCGCACAATATAGTTGTAAACTACTATCTGACTCGGAAGCTAGCAACTCGTTCCAGTATCGATCAAAAGGAGAATTTCTGATGAAACATCTATACGAAGCAGTGGTAACTTCCCAGGGCGGCCGCAATGGCCAAATTCGCAGCAGCGATGGCATTCTCGACTTGAAAGTGTCGATGCCAAAGGAAATGGGTGGAGCAGGCGGCTCTACCAACCCCGAGCAGCTCTTCGCCGCAGGCTACGCCGCTTGTTTTGAGAACGCTCTTCTCTTTATTGCTCGCGGCAAGAAGCTGCCGATCAAAGATACCAAAGTCGTGGCCACAGTCGGACTGATTCCGAAAGATGGCGGGGGATTTCTCCTTACAGCTAAGCTGCAGATCAGTCTGCCAGGGCTGGAGCGTGAAACCGCCCATGCCTTGATCGAGGAAGGCCATAAAGTGTGTCCCTACTCCAATGCTACCCGAGGCAATATCGATGTGAAACTCGAGCTGGTCGAGTGAGAGAGCGAAGCAGCCACCTTAGAAAGGGCGGCTGCAACTTCTTTATCACAGCGCGAAAGCCTCGAAGATTTTACTGAGCGAAACGATTTTGAAATTCGCATTAAGCCGCTGCCCACTGGCATCGGTATTCTGATCGTCGTGAACGACCAAGATTCCTTCGGAGAATTCCCGGCCTAGTGATGCCGTCGACAAGGCCAGCCCATCGGTTTTTGAAACCGGGTCCTTGGCACCGAAGCCGAGCTTAAAGTTGCCAATCCACTTTTTCTTCTGCAGATCAAAAAGCGAATACTCGTCGATCCCCTGGTTGGAAAAAACCAGATAGGTACTCTGCCCCTTCTGGAGAATATCCATCCCTTCGATATCATCGGTAAACCGAGCTTGAGACCCCAGAGCAGATGCTGGGCTTATGTCTATCCACGAAGATCCGATTTGGAGTAGGAGCTCCACAGTCTCTTGCTTCGTATCGATCGTCCAAATCCCTAAATTTTCCATCCCTACGTAGAGGAGCTGGCTCCTAGGGTCGAAGACGCAACCTTCCAAAGCAAAGCGTTCTTCCAGGTCTTCTTGAAGGTCATCGAGCTCGCCTTCTGCTTCAGCTTCTTTTTGTACGATGCTCTTGACGAACGAGTCTTGCTTTTTCGTCAAGCGCGCTCCCAGATCATAGCTTCCTACCCATACGGGTTTGTTTAACTGGGCCGGGTTTACTCTATAATGGTAGATCACCCCGCTCTTGAGAGGCAGAAACACGTCGAGACCTGTCGATGGATTATTAGACCCCAGGCAGAGACCGTAGGGTTCCAGCCCAGCTCCCTTTTCATCGAAAAGAGCTGCCTCGGCTGCCTGACTTACCTGGCCCAGAGGATCGATACGATAGAGATTGAGGGAGTTCGTACTGCGGTTGGAGGCGACGGCTATATCGGCAAGGCCATCTTCAAATTTGAAACCGTAGCTTACGTCCACGTTATTGAGCTTGGAGCGCCCGAGGAACTGTCGTTCTTTGCCCTTGAGATCATAGACGCCGAGCCCTCCGCCTAAGGCCGGATCCTTATCATATTTGCTGGTCCCCAGAATCAAGCTGCGACTGGGATCCTGCTTGGAAACCCAAATAGCACTGTCATCGCTGTCTTTCGTTCCATAAGGTATCGGGTCCGTTTCGCCCATCGCCTCGATCAAAGGTAGGTTCAGCTCTGCGGCATGGAGTACAGAGTAGCTGGGGAGCAAGGTCATGAATGAGAATCCCAGGAACAGCTTCCGCATCGATCTCTCCTCGTAGTCTATGGATGAATCTCGTCACTCTGGGGGCTGACGTGAGAACGCAGGCGGGCTTCATTTGAGAGCTTATGAACATAGCGAATAGGATCCGGAAGATCCCAGGAATGTAAAGCAGGTGCAGGCAAGATCAAGTCCATGGCAGCCTCCTATTTATTGAGGGGTGCAAAGGGGAATGGGGTTAGCTTGCTGCGTTTCGTCAAGCAGGAGATCGATGACGCCTTCGACTCCTCGCCCACGGTCCCAACCCCAAGTTTCAAGCGTCTTCTCCTGCTCTGCGAGACAGTGGCGACGTTCAGCCTCGCTAGCGAACACGGGTCCGGGTGCTTGATCACTTCCGGCATTAGCGGGATTGTCGCCTAGGTCCAGCCGCTCGGCAGGGTTCGGTGCCGGAGTTTTCGCAGCTTTCTGGCGTGAACCGCAACTCGTTTGCCAGAGAGCTCCGAGCATTAAAAGTGGCCATATTTTGAATCCAAAGTACATAAGTGTTGATCTCCTTTTTGCCCGTGTGAGCGCTTAGGGAACGGCTGCAGCAAATTCAGACTCTGCTTGAATCCCTGGGAGCAAAACCAGCCCCTTAGAATCGCCTACCGCAATATCTACCAACTGTAGCTTTTGAGACTGCCGGCAGTTTTCCACAAGGAAGTCTGAGAAGATGGCACTAACATCGCTGACTCCGCACGAATTGGCTAAAGTCAAATAGTCTTCCTTGCTGAGTCCACTGACTTTCCGCGTCGCAACGACGAAATCCACAAAGCCGGAAAAAGGTTTGCTAAGCCAGTCAAGTTGCTTGGCCTCAGCGGTTTTCTGCAGATTGGTCGCCAGCTTGCTTTGCATTCTCTCGAGACTCACGCGGACCCAAAGCCCTTCATTTGAGAAAAGCAGACCTTTAAAAATCTGTGTTAAGGCGATGAGGTCCTGATCAGAGATCGAATCGCTTGGATCACTCCCGCTCAGAAGTCGATTCATAAAGCGATCGATCAAAGCAATCGTATAGGAAGGCAAGGCTCCAGCAGCAGTGGCGCAGCGGTCCTTTGCATATTGGTTTTGCATTGTTTGAATGGCGGTGGAGGTTTCTTCGGACAGGCGTACTTCACCCAGCATGTTCATAGTGTCATCAAGATTATAAAGGACACTCTTTACCAATTCGACTTCGCGCTCCGAAAGAACTGCCAAACACTTGCCGAAATCACGTGTCATATCGTCTTTGAGCAAGATGTTTTCGCTTCTCAGCTTGCTTCCACCAGGAATTTCTAAACCCCATCCCCCAGCTTCGGGACCATTTATTTTCTGAATCAGGCCGTCATCCCCGGCTGGAAAAACTGCCTCGAGCCTCTCGAGCAGATGGCCGTCCACGGCTGCGGGTAGCAATTGATCGCCGGCTTTCTCGTGGAGGACAAGTTTGAAGCTTGGCCAGCTATAAGGATTTTCTGGATCGGTCGACGGATTTGTCGTAATGGGAGTCGGTAAAAAGAGCAGATGTCGCCAGGATGGATCTTCCTGTGCCAGGAGAGGTGTACTGGACAGACTGACAAGCGCCATGCAGCCCAAAGCAAAGCCGAAGCCATGGGTGAGTAAAATCAGCTTTTTGAACAACATTCCACGACCCTTTCGAGAGAACTTCACGCGAGTTGGCATCAGAATCCTCAATCGTCGCGCTTTCGTCAACTCCCAGCTCAAGAAAGGACAGGGCGTTCTGGGTAAGCTCACAGTTTGACGATGGCAAAAAGTTTAGGACTTTCTCGAAAGAGGAACCGATTTTGCAAGAACATTTAGGCCACGACTAAAGTTGTCCAGGCATAAATAAAAATTCTCTCCTTTTATACGTAGCGAGGTATTAACCATGGAACTCCGCGATATTATGACCAAGGATATTGAAATTGTTTCACCTGAAGCCACACTTCAGGAAGCCGCTGAAAAGATGCGCATTAGCGATACTGGATCCCTGCCTGTTTGTACTGGATCCCAAGTCGTAGGTATGATCACCGATAGAGACATTGTCATACGTTCCGTAGCCAAAGGTCAGAATCCCACGCAGATCCGTGTTCAAGATGCCATGTCGCCTGATATAATTTTTGCTTACGAAGATCAGGATATCGAAGAGGCTGCCATGATGATGGAAACCAAGCAGGTCCGGCGGCTGATTGTCATCACTCGCAATAAAGATCTGGTGGGCATTGTGTCTCTGGCTGATGTGACCCGAGAAACGGGCGATGAAACTTTAGCTGGCGAAGTCCTGCAGGGGGTAGTTGAACCCAACAAAGGTCAGACGAACAGCAGCGCTCAGCTATAGTCTCAGAGTTTGCGACTGCGCAGAGGGATGCGATAGGCCAGTGAATGGTGAAGCTTGGCGAGAGCGGCCTTATCCCATTCTTTGGCAACTTCAGCCGCGTGATCAGGTAGAGCTAGGCCTCCGCTTTCTCGTTTGGGAGGGGGGGTCTTGAGCACGGTAAGATTAGACTGGTCCCAGGAAAAGCTGGCTTCCAGTTCTGACTGCTCTCGAGGACTAGGATCCGTTATGATCTCAATGCGCAGTCTTTGTTCGACCAAGAGGGGAATCAGCCGACGAAGTACCTCCTGAGTATTAAGATTTTGAAGCGCTTCGTAGATTACCGCCCGCAGAATTGCATCTCCATTCAGATATTCGATTTCGAGTCCTCCTGCTATTTGCCGATCGGCTTTGATGAGGGCGTAAGCTTTCAGACGGTGACCCTGCCTGCGTAAGCGCAGTGGCACATCGAAGAGCGCGGCTAACGTCCCGCCGTCGCGCAGAAGGTTTTGTTTATCTATTCCGCTCAGGCCTTTAGAGAAATGATGCTGCGCTGAACTCCCCTCGCTCGTATTTTTTAGCGAACCAGACGTCTTGGCCACCACTAGCTCGCCACTCTGAGGCAGCAAGTGGGTGTAGCTTTTTTGGCTATTTCTGCTAGCAACGCTGGATTTTTCGTTTGAATCAGGCTTCTTTTTATTAGCCGTAGGCTTGCTCGATCCACCAGGATTGCTAGACGCAGGAAGTTTTGCCAGGGGACGATTGTGCAGTGCTATTTGAATAGGAACTAGCTGCTGGAACTTGGGCTTTTGAAGAGGCTCGGTCCTAGAGAAAAGAATTGCAAAGAGACAGAGGTGAAGCAGGAGGCCGCTGCTGAGCTGCAGACTCAATTGTTGCCAGCGGCGAATCATTAATCCCTCGTGCAAGTAATTACTGTATGAGCTCAAAGAAGGCCAAACCTAGCAAAACGAATGATCCAAGTCAAGCTGACTTGCTTCTCCCCAAACGCTCGACAAACCTTGCTTAATTTTTGTGTAAGTTACTATTATACATGATACATTTAGGAATACTCAGAGAGTTTGTCAGTTTTTATGAATCTCTACCCTTATGGCAAAAGAGGTTTCCTCCATTGAATGAGAAAACTGAGAAAGAGCTGAAGGCTAATAACCCAGCTATCAGCGACAAGCACCTATTCCGGATATCGTGGCCGATTCTCTTCGAAATCCTTATGCTATATATGATTCCTGCGGTCGATACCTACTATCTCAGCCGACTGTCGACGGAAGCGGTGGCAGGGGTCAGTGCGATTTTACCTCTCACAGGGCTCGGCCTCATTTTATTTCTACCCCTAACCCAGGCGGGTACCAGTGTAGCCGCACAGCATCTGGGCGCAAAAAATTTAACAAAGGCTCGCGCTGCCTTCGGTCTTATGCTGGCACTTAATCTCGGCATCGGCTTGCTGCTTAGCCTCATACTGCTGGGACTCGCCCCTCTCCTGCCGAAGCTTATGGGTCTCGAAGATCGCTTCGCGCTCATGGCTAGCACGTACATTCAGTTCCTGGGCATGGGCTATGTTTTTCTTGCTCTCAAAGTAGGTATATCGGGAGTGCTCAACGCCCTGGGCAAAACGAAGATCAATATGTTTGCGGCACTACTCATGAATGTAATCAATCTGGCTTTGAATCACCTCCTCACGAGCGGAGCCTTCGGACTGCCGGTTTTCGGAGTCGGTGGCATTGCCGTGGCTAGTGCTTGTGCCTGGTGCGCTGCTTTTCTTTTTGGGCTCTACTCCTGCTCCACTCAGCTGGCGCGACCTGCTGAAATCTGGAAGCAGCGACGCGCCAATCGCCCTATACTGTCCCAAATTATGCGCATCGGCATGCCTTCTACTTTAGAGCCGCTCTCTTATCAAGTCAGCCAAGTCGTGATAACCCAAATGCTCGTGCAAATGGGGCCTCTAGCGCTCACGACGAAGGCCTTTGTCGGCAACATTAGTCAGTTCGCCTTGCTTTGGTCGGCAGCCTTTGCCAGTGGCACCCAAATCAAGACAGCCCATCTGATTGGAGCCAAGGATTATGATGAAGCGAGCAAGCAGGTCAATTTAGGCGTTCGCATTGTGCTCATCGGCTGCACCGCAATAAGTATCGCACTGGCCTTAAACGCCCGCTCTCTGCTCGGGATATTCACTAGCGATCCTGAAAGCCTCCGTCTAGGTACTCTGATTCTTTGGTTAGCGGTGGTTCTAGAATGGGGCCGCGCTCTCAACGTCCTGGTCGGTTCGGTGCTCAGGGCGTCGGGTGATGCCAATTTTGTGGCTCTCTTTGGTCTGCTGAGTATGTGGATTGTTGCTGTCGGTGGCGCCTACATCGGGGCCATAGGCTTGGGCTGGGGCCTTGCAGGCATTTGGGTGGCCATGATTATGGACGAGCATTTGCGTGGCTGGGTGAGTCTACGCCGCTGGCAGAAGGGCAGCTGGATGCAGAAGACGATTTACCGTTGATGATGTCAGCTAAGCTGCTACAAAGAGTAGGACCCATGTCTTCTTGGAGGATATCGTGCGTATGAAAAATCAAAGCGGTCCAAACCTGTCCTCTGCTGAGCAGCTTAAGCGCGTTCGTTGGCTGAGTTGGATTCTCGATAACTCAATCAAGGTGCCCGGAAGCAATTTTCGCATTGGACTCGATCCACTTATTGGTCTCATTCCAGGAGTAGGGGATCTCATCGGCACAGCGCTGTCCAGCTATATCGTCGTTCTCGCTGTTTCCGCAAATGTTTCCGCGTGGACCTTGACCCGCATGACCCTGAACATACTACTCGAATCCATGGTTGGGGTGATACCGATAGTAGGAGATATCTTCGATGCCACCTTTAAAGCCAATGAGCGCAACCGGAAACTGCTAGAGGCCAGCCTTGAAAATCCCCAGCGCAAGAAACTCGATAGACGCTTTGTCATTTTAATCGTTTCAACGCTGGTCCTGATTTTCGGCTTGAGCGCTTACCTCGCTTTCAAAACGCTTGTCTGGATCATCAACACTCTTGCTAACCCTAATTATGCCGTTTGATGTGACGCAAGATTTCGCGGAGAACTTGGCTATAGGAAAAAGGCCTCGCCAGAACACCATTGAAACCCATCTCGAGCGCTCGCATGCGTTCGTGGGCATCCGTCTGACTCATGAGGGCTAGTATCGGGCGATCAAAGCCGTTGTTACGCAGAACTCTTATCATTTCTACGGAGCTCAGTCCCGGCGCCTGCGTATCGAGAAGCAGCATATCAAATGAGTGGCTTAGAACCTTCGAAGCGCCATCAAAGCCTTCTTCGGCGGCATGGACCACGGCCCCATTTTCTTCGAGTAGCCGTGCAAGCTCGCGCGTTTTATTCAAGAAGCCCGATATCACCATAATCCTCATTTGATGAAGGGTGGGCTTCACTTCGAATTCGGGCAGCATCACAGTTTCCGTCTTCGGAGGACCGATGCGCCTCGGAGCAGATCCGAGTCCGGGATTGATAGTCAGCCGAAACACGCTGCCTTTCCCCAATTCACTCGATAGAAGCAGGACATCGCCGCCTAGAGCCTGTGCCAAATGTTGAGAGAGTACCAGGCCAAGACCAGTGCCCCCATACTTTCTAGTTGTTGAAACGTCAGCTTGCGAAAAGGGCTTGAAGAGTTCACAGCGGCTTTCCTCGCGAATTCCACAGCCCGTATCAGCTACATCGATGCAAGCCAACGACTGCTCTCTCTCACCCTGTATGCGGCTCAGAGATAGTTTGATGCTGCCTTCGTCAGTGAATTTGATCGCGTTACCTACCAGGTTGAGAAGAATCTGCCGAAACCGCGTCGGGTCGCTGCTGATGAGATCTGGGCAATCACCTAGTATTTCATAGCTGAGGCTTATACCCTTCGCCTTCGCCTTCATGGCGAGTAGATTCAAAGTTTCCGTGACTGCTGCTTCAAGACTGATGAGCAGCATTTCAACTTCGAGTCGGCCGGATTCGACTTTGGCGAGATCGAGTATTTCATTGATGATATTGAGGAGGTGCTCACCATTTCTACGGATGGCAAGAACCGGCTCCGTCAAATTCTTATTTTCTTCTACTTCTTCAAGAAGAACCTCGCTGAAGCCGAGGATTACACCTAGCGGTGTGCGGATTTCGTGGCTCATATTCGCGAGAAATTGACTCTTGGCTTGACTAGCTAACTCGGCCTTCCGGCGAGCTTCGATCATCTCAGTCTCAAGGGTCTTCCGCCGCGTGACATCCATAACAACCGTGCGAATCGATGTAGCTCCAAATTCTTCATCGAACCAGGGCATGCTGCTGACGTGTGCATAGAATATCTGACCATTGGATTGAGGCACCTCGACTTCGCATTCTCTCTCTTGATTGGATTCAGCAAGTTCGCGCAGATGCTCCGTGAAGGTATC
>JBGSTX010000168.1:0-6587 GCA_041736305.1 Oligoflexus sp.
CCTCACTGCTGCTGAGACGCACGATGAAGCTACGTGCTTCGCTCGCTGCGCGCTGCCGCTCCCAGGCGGGAAGGCTGGCCGTCCATGCATCAGCTCCGGCAAAGAAATAAAAATGAGCGCTCGGCAGGACTTCGCCAGGCCGACGTTGGGCAAGCTTCAGACCATGCGCCCCTAGAATCTCCATAAGAACCTGCGTGCGATCTCCCTCAGTTCCGACGACGACGGCGTGCATAGAGGCTAGCTCACTGTCCTTGGCGTTGCTCACGGACTTCGTTCGTGCAAAGGGCAGCACTACTATAAAACTGCTGCCTTTTCCTGGCTCGCTACTGACTTCAATCTGTCCGCCCATCAGTTCGACCAGCTGCTTGGTAAGACTCATACCGAGTCCTGAACTCGGTCCTTTATGAAGGCGATGCGAAGCTGTCTGTTCGAAGGGAGCAAAGACTCTTGGCAGTTCGGCCGCGCTGATGCCATAGCCAGTGTCTTTGACTTCAAAGCGCAAGAGGCAGGCGCCTTCACTCTGCTGGCGCTCGAGATCGAGGCTGACGCGCACGCGACCTTTTTCGGTGAATTTGAGAGCGTTGCTGATGAGGTTGTTCAGGATCTGGCTGAGTTTACGCGCATCACCTACGACTTCGAGTGGAACCTCTGGTGCGACGATGTTGTAGATCATGATGCCTTTTTGTTGAGCCTGTCGCGCGTAGAGAAATAAACTATCTTCGAGCAGTTTGCCTAGGGCAAAGGTCTCTTGCTCAAGACGCATTTTAGCTGCTTCGAGTTTGTTGAGATCGAGTATATCGCTAACCAATCCAAGCACGGTCTTGCTGCAGCGACTCATCACTTCGAGCATTTCACTCTGCTCAGCATCGAGGCGGCTCGACTGCAGAAGTTCCATCAGTCCCATCAGACCGTTCAAGGGAGTTCTTATTTCATGACTCAGCCAGGCGAGATGTTCATTCTTGTGCTGCACAGCCTGCTTGAGTTGAGTGCGCGCTTTACGATGTTCGGTCTCTCGCTGACATCGATGCTGGAGAGCGATCAGCGTCCGTTCAAGCAAGTGCTTATCTTTGGTAAGCTCTTCGATCAAAAAGACATCCTGAATGCCTAGCTGGTAGAAGCTCTGCCAATCGTAGGTTCGGTTTTCTTCGAGACAGAGAACTAGGTCGATCTGCGGATTGGCATCGAGGAGTCGGCGAAGGAAGACCTCTAACTCGTCTTGCGTATCTGCGGAAGGTGCCCGGAACCAGAGGGTTTCGAGTTGTGGGAACACCCGTCCCAGGGGCCCATCGGCAGGAGTCAGGGCGATGAGGTTCTGTGGATGGGAACGCATCAGGGCTTGCCATAGCGGACAAGCGGCATAGCGCTCATCGGTCATGAGCGCAATCTTTGCAGACGTTGCGGCTGAGGTGCGTCCCATTTAGCTTCTACTCTTTCTGTATAGTTCGTACCCCTTCCTTCTCGTCTGCTCTTGACCCTGTCTTGAGTGAAAGAATGGGGGCTTCGCGATGATCTCCGCGCTAAGCCCCTGAAAGTTCGTACTTAGACAGGTTTATGTGACAATTACCCCTGGCTTAAAAGACTATTATTTTATGGCAGTGCTTTGCTTTCCATGTTAGTTTGCGCGACGTTTAGAAAGCCCTTTTCCTCTACTATCCTCGGTCTTAAAGAAGAGAATCTCATGCGAAAGTCTCCAGAATTTGGTCTAGCCCCTATGGAGGGGATCAGCGAGCTGCCTTTCCGTCTCTGGATGTCGCAGACTGGAGCACCGGCTTTCATGGGGACCCCTTTTCTGCGAGCGACCGATACCTATCCCAAACTTATTCCCTCCGACTTTGCGCCCGAGATTGATCGTTATCGAGACTGCGTCAGCTATCGCCTCATTCCTCAGGTCATGGCATCCCAGGCCGAAGACTTTGTCCGGACGGCGCGGCTGTTTCCTGCCGAAACAGCTTTTGTTGACCTCAATGCCGGCTGCCCTTCATCTAATCCTATTAGCAGCGGTGCGGGCAGCGGTCTTTTGCGGGAGCGAGGCCGCTTGCGCGCGTTTATGGAGGTCGTGGCCAACAGCCTCCCCGCTGAGCGCTTCAGTCTTAAAATGCGCCTAGGCTTCGACGACAGTTCGTCTTTTGAAGAGCAGATTGAGGCTCTCGCGCCTCTACAACTGGCGCGCCTGACGATTCATGGTCGAACGCGGAAGGATCGCTACGATGGACTCTCGCGGTGGGATCTCATATCTCTGGCTGCTTCACGTCTCAGCTTTCCGGTCGTGGCTTCGGGCGATATCGTTTCGCAGGCCAGCTGGGAGGATCGCGTTCCTCATTCTGCGTGCATCGATTCCGTGATCGTCGGCAGGGGGGCTCTGCGCAATCCTTGGATCTTTCGCGAGCTGCGGGGCGAAGCCTGCCCTCCCATTTCGCTGCGCCTCTTAGAATTGTCTTTGGCGAGTTTGGGCCTTTTGCTTGAGGCCCACCACACGAAGAATGCAAAGATGGACGAGCTGCTCAGTTCTGGCGTTTTTCTGCAGAGCTGTGGTTTTGATTGCGCAGCTTGGGAGGAGCTCTATGCACGTACGAGTCATGTATTTAGGGGCGAAGTCTGTCCGCTTTCCGAGCTGCGCTTTGAGCGCGCTATCATCGGTCGTCTGAAGATGCTCTGGAATTCCTTCCGCAGTAGCTTACCTGAGCCTTTCTTTGCCCCTACCCTCCTGCGCGCTAGCGATTTTCCGGAGTGGATAGCCACTTTTCCTTCGCTTTGGGAGAGCGATAGACCTCTAGCCTTGGCTCACAGAGCCGATCTCGATTGGCTCTATACCAGCAGCCGGAAGCGTCCGGGTGGAATTTAGCTCCATCTGCCGAAGATTTTTCGCAGCGAGCTAAATTGCTTCTCATAAGCGTCCTGATAGGAGCGGGAGCGGGTGGGTAAAAGCTTCCTAGTCTGGCAGAGTCTACTGGCCACATTTTCTGAGAATCATTTCTGACGTCTAAATTTCCCATACATTCTGGGCTATTGACCAAGCTACGATCATCGCGTAGAAGCGCTCTGTTCGAGTTGTGACAACGTAATCTAAAGCCTACTAAAAGCTTACTCGCAAAAATTAGCGTCAGTTTTTTGCGTCGTTGAACTGCTGCGGATGAATTATGTAGTTGCTGCATATTTTGGTATGTAATTTTATTAAGGTGGTCCATTACTATGAGAATTAAATTCACAACGAGTCTTGTCACTTCCCTTTTGGCTCTGCATGTTGGTGTTTCGTTTGCAGCTGAGGACTGCAAAGTCAAAACCATAAGTGCGCTTCCACATGCCTTCAGCGGTGTTGACCGGTGTGGTAACGATTCAGACTGGGCAACGGAAGCTCAAAACCGCTGCGTAGCTAAGTTGCTTCAGGAATACCCTAGTAGCGCTTTTCGAATTAAAGAAATTCAAAGTCCAGTTTACGACGGCTCTTATGTCACAGAAGATAAATGCAAGAGGGAAGTCCTCGGCGTATGCGTCGACTACTATAGCTCCTGTACCGCAAGTTTTTCCAGCCTTGATTGTACAGCTACTGTCTGTCGAACAGACTGGTGAATACTTAAAAGCGTGGGAACGTACTTGGCTAGGGGTACGTGCATTTGGGGGCAGCCCGCATCTCATCCGCTTTTATATCGGCTGGTCTTTTTGATTGGCGATAGTAACAGCGCCTTGTGGCAAGGCACTGTTACTGGCACATTTAAGAACAAAACGAAACAGAGGCCGCTCGCGCCTTATCCTCAATTCGATCGAGAACCATCGAAAGCTTGCCATCAATAGCTACAATCGGACGATTGATCTTCCGTCGAACTCTCTTCATCTCATCATTCATATCATGAATATAGACGGACGCTCAGCCGAACTGTCAAAGTCTATGACAGCTGAAGAACTGCCAAGCATTCAGGACCGCCACAGATCGCTCCCAGATCGTTGTAATGTCTCAAGCTCACGTTTCAGTGATCGCGGTAAGCGAATTGCATAGGAGCCAGTCAAGTGAGCGTTCTCGAGAGAGCTCTTAGAGGAATCTCTCGCAGAACCCTACTTTGTTGGATGCTTGTCCCATCAAGCATTTTCACGACCTTTAAGTCTGCAAAGCCAAACCAATCAAGTGAATCTGGAGCCGATTAAATTGTGCTGACCCATCACATGGCATCGAGGCCGCTGCGGGCAAAATCCCGCTCACGCCGCTTATCTGCCAGACGGCTAGCACGTCTATGACCTGGGCGAGCGCGAGGCTGTCGACCCCAAAAATTGGGCTCGGCTCGGCCTGCAAAAGACGTCAAATCAAAGGAGACTATCGATGAAGGTTTTTTTTCCTTTCGCAGCTACTCTTATCTTGGCAACACTGAATTTTCAGTGCAGCAAGTCTTCTTCCTCAAGCCTCAAGAGCACGATCCCAATTGTCGGCGAACTGCCATGGGCAACCCAGACCGTCAGAGGCCTCGGAACCAGTCTTCCTGGTGCTTTAGGCAAAATGTTTCAGGTAGCTGACGAAGCGAAAGATCAACGTTTTACCTGCAGCGACGGTAAGATCCCAAAAGCTCGCGACTGCATCGTCAAAGCTAATGCATCAAATGACAGCATAATGTGCAGCTATCTAGCCCAATCCTTGCCAGACAAGCTTAAGGTCTACTGCGAAATTACAGCGAGTGCGTGGCCACAGCTAGCCCCTGAACTGGCCAATATTGTTGTTCCCGAGTTCATTCGCCTTAATTTTGCGAAGGGTTCATCCTTCACGAGCAGCAGCACGTATGGCAAGATGAGTTGTCAAGAAACAGGTGGATCTTGGCAATGCAGCTTTGATCGTTTTGTGGGGCTCGATAAGAGCATCACTATTGCCAAAAAGCAAAGTGTCATAGTCCCAGAAGGCCTGAAAGACGAGTTTGGCTCGCCGCTGCCAACTCGGTCGAAAGACTATAGGCTCAATCTGCTTTCAGGCTCCATTCAGGTATCGTCTTATCGTTCTTCAGACGATATTCTTGCCGAATTCACGAAAACCGTCGCAGATAAAGAAGATCTGCCGGTTTACGAGGAAAGCGAAGCGGCTAATTGCAAGGAGGCTGAACAACTTGCACTTACCTATTACACTGCAAATGGTTATCAAATTATTAACAGTGGCCTACGCAAGCACGCTCGAGGCGAGAAGTTGGACAGGGAAGTAGAAATGAGCATTCTAGCTGCCATTTCTGGTTTAAATTGTTTCCCGCAAGTCCAGGAAAAATTTGTAATACGGGGCGCGACCTTGAGCCCCGAGAAGCTGGCCAAGTACCAGAAAGATGCCATCATCGTTGAGCATGCCTTCACGAGCACCTCGATTAACCATGAAGTTACATATGATTTTAAAGGTAACTCGGAGTTTCGCATCATCGAAGCGCGAGGCGCAGACCTTTCAGATTTCGGTGTCGGGTCCGACAGCGGTGAAAAAGAGTTTTTGATTGCCCCCGGCACGCTCTTTAAAGTGCTCGATCGGCGAGTTGATGGCGAGACAACAATAATTGAGCTGCAACAGCTACAGTAATTAATAGGGCCTATAGCTATTCAGACAAGATCCGCTTGATGGTATTAGGATGTGCCAGGCTCTGCTTTAGTATCGTAACTGCCATCAGCTTCTGGACCTCCTTGGCCGTAAGTGGTTTAAGCGATAAAGGCTAGCTCAGCAAGGCTGCGGCGCTGGGAAGAGGCAGCCATATAGAGCATTGTTTCTACCACTATTGACTTCGGCTGATTAGTTGATTCCCTGCAGTTGGAGGCTCTTGATCCGCTTGCTGATTAGCGTGCTGATGCGCGCTGGGATTTTGGCTTCGGGGTGTTCGCGTTGGACACGTTCGGCAATGGACGTCCGCTCTTTTTCGATCTTCGCTGCAAGTGTGAGAATGTGACGCCCAAAAGTCCCTGTCTTGAGCCCCAAATCTTTCTCCAGGACTTCCGTATTCTTTTTGGATATTTTCGTGAAGTCTCTTTGCCCCCCAATTGAGAATGAGAATTCCCTCTGCAGGCGGGGATAGATCGCCGAGCAAAGGAGGTCATAGAAGGGTGCAAGCGTCAGTCCTTCGGGCTGCAGGAGTAAAGAAATATTCTTGGAATGGCTATCATTATTTCCTATGAGGAGATTGAAGGCCACCCAGTCGAGAAGGTTCGTGACGCTCACTAGGCGTTTTTTAGCAGGAAAATGCTGCAGTATAATTTCATAGGCCTGCTTGATCGTGGGTCCGCCCTTGTCCTCGTACTTCTGCTCGCTCGTGAATCCCTGGGCTTGGCAGAAGTCTTGCTGGTGAATGCGGTGAGTCAGACCATCCTTACCCTGGGATCGATCGTAGCGTTCGATAACGAAGAGTGGATGGCTCCCCTGAACAATAAAACAGGCTGGCACGAGCAGACCTACGGCCCTGGCCAACTCCATGCAGTAGTATTCATTGTATACGGATTCTTTGATTGCTGAATGCTGGATTGGGGGCTGAAAGCAGCTGGTCGAAAACCAACTCAAAGCTGTTCATGGGAGCGACATGTAAGCGTAGAAATAGTTGTGCATGTCTCAAAAACTAGTCTAAATGCCTGAAAAAATAAGGATTGACTCAGCT
>JBGSTX010000173.1:0-14318 GCA_041736305.1 Oligoflexus sp.
ATCACCAGCACCGAGTTGCCAGCATCAACCAGTCGCTGCAGTACCTGCAGTAGCTGCGCGATATCGTGGAAGTGCAGGCCAGTGGTCGGTTCGTCGAGTATGTAGAGGGTGCGGCCAGTGTCCCGCTTGGCGAGTTCACGAGCTAGCTTAATGCGCTGCGCTTCACCCCCTGAGAGAGTCGTCGCCGACTGGCCGAGTTTAACATAGGACAGACCTACCTCCATCAAAGTATCGAGTATGCCGACGATGCGAGGATGATTCTGAAAATGCTCGCGCGCTTCCCGCACAGAAAGATTCAAGACATCGGCAATCGACTTACCGCGATGCAGTATCTCACGGGTGGTTTCATTGAACCGCAGGCCTTTACAAGCTTCGCAGGGGACGAAAACGTCGGCAAGAAAGTGCATTTCAACCTTGATGAAGCCATCACCCTGGCAAGGCTCGCAGCGCCCGCCTTTGACATTGAAGGAAAAGCGGCCCTTGGTGTAACCCCGTACCTGCGATTCAGGCAAGAGCGCATAGAAATCGCGGATAAAATCAAAAACCTTCGTATAGGTAGCTGGATTGCTCCGCGGCGTGCGACCAATCGGCTTCTGATCTATGTTGATGATCTTATCGATATGCTCGAGTCCGCGGATTTTCCGATGAGAACCCACTTCGACATCGGCATTGTGCAAACGACGGGCTATAGCAGGATAGAGGATATGATTGATGAGCGTCGACTTGCCAGCGCCTGAGACACCGGTGACCGCCGTCAAAGTCTTGAGAGGAAATTCCACATCGATATTCTGCAGATTGTTGGCCGAAGCCCCTTCGATCACGATACTGAGCGCGGGATCCCGCGCGCGCCTCGTCTCTGGCATCGGAATCTGTTTGGCGCCGCTGAGGTACTGCCCGGTCAGCGATTCTCGGTGCGTAAGCAAATCTGGGTAGCGTCCCTCAGCAACGATGGTCCCTCCCTCGACACCAGCCCCGGGGCCGAAGTCGACGATCCAATCAGCCGCTTCTATCGTCTCCTCGTCATGCTCAACGACGATCAAGGAATTGCCTAGATCACGGAGGTGCTGCAGGGTACTGAGCAGCTTCTGATTGTCACGCTGATGTAAGCCGATCGAAGGCTCATCAAGAATGTAAAGGACTCCTGTCAACTCGGAACCGATCTGCGAGGCCAAGCGAATGCGCTGCGCTTCGCCACCCGAGAGAGTAGGACCCCGACGATCGAGAGTCAGATAGGAGAGCCCGACGTTGACCAAAAATCCTACTCGGCTGTGAATCTCCTTCATCAGCTCTTGTGCGATGGCCTTCTGCGAGCTTGAAAGCTCGACTTCGGCGAGAAAGCGCTTCGCGTCTTCGATAGACAGACGACAAAGATCCATGATCGATTTGCCCGCGACGCGCACGGCCAGGACTTCAGGCTTGAGCTTTTGGCCCGCACAGACCTCGCAAGCCTGCGAGGACATGTAGCGCTGATACCACTCCTTCATCCCCTCCGACTGCGTGGCTAGATAACGGCGCATCATAGAGTTCAGGATGCCTTCGAACTCAAACTGCCAGGTGCCCTTGCTCTTGGCCCCCTTGAATTTAACTGTGAGAGCTTTGCTCCCTTCGCCATGCAAAATAAGATTCTGAACTTTCTTACCGAGCTTGTCCCAGGGCTTATCGAAGTTGATTCCCCACTGCTTCTGCATAGCCGTAAAACGTTCTTGGCTCCAGCTCCCGTCTTTGTCATCCCCGCCGTTCTTGAAGTAATTAGCCCAGGGCAGTACCGCTCCCTGTCTAATCGTTAGAGACTTGTCCGGAATAACCTTGTCGGGATCCATGGCGACTACCGTGCCGAGACCATTGCAGGTCGGACACATTCCGAGCGGAGAGTTGAAGGAGAAGAGGGGCGGCTCGAGCTCTGGATAGGCTATGCCGCAGCAACTGCGCTCTTCACTCATGCGTTGATCGCGGCCCCCCTCGGTATGGATAATCAAGGACCCTTGAGCTCGTTTGAGAGCAGTCTCGACCGAATCGGTCAAACGTTGTCTGAAACTTGCCGTCGACTTGATCACAAGACGATCGATGAGCACCTCGATAGTATGCTTCTTATGCTTCGCCAGATCCTGAACGTCTTCGAGGCGTACTACAGAACCATTGACGCGAACCCGCTCGTAGCCTTCACTCTGCAGGGATTCAAGGACGTCTTTATGAATACCCTTTCTGTGCTCGATGATGGGAGCGAGGATCAGGATTTTGCTGTCGACAGGCAACTCCATGATCTGCTGTACCATACTCGCGGCATCGCCACGACCGACTTTTTTCCCGCACTTATAGCAGAACTGCACCCCGATGCGGGCATAGAGTACCCGGAGATAATCGTAGACTTCGGTAATCGTTCCGACTGTTGAACGAGGGTTTTTGCTCGCCGACTTCTGTTCAATCGATATTGTCGGGGCCAGACCCCGAATTGACTCGTATTTGGGCTTGTCCATCTGCCCGAGAAACTGCCGGGCATAGGATGAAAGAGATTCGACGTAGCGGCGCTGCCCCTCGGCAAAAATAGTATCGAAAGCCAGACTCGACTTACCCGAGCCAGAGACCCCGGTGAAAACCACGAGCTTTTTCTTAGGCAGCGAAACTGTCACATGCTTGAGATTATGTTCCTCGGCGCCTTTGACATATAAAACATCGCTTTCTTGAGTCGAAGTGGGAGGAGGCTGTGCCATGAATGTGTTCCTTATCGAAAAGAGCGACAAGGGTTCACCATACTTTTGTACAAAATAAATTGCCAGCTTGTTTTTCCCTTTGGAGCCTGGGCCGATGCGAGATATTCCTAGGTAAGAAGACTATTCGGAAGGCCATTTATGTATGCGTTTATGAAGGCGCTTTGTCGCTAGTGCTGCCAGTTTTCGGCGTCAGCTCTCCTCGCTTTTGCTGATGCCTTAACCTTTCTCGCCTTTGATGTCCTGCGGTTTCGGCGGACCCTGCTGCTGAAGAACCTCGTCTGTGCGTTCGGAGAAAGCAAAAGTCTGAAGGAGCGGACGTGGATAGCGCGGGAGTCAGTCCGCAACTTCATCGTCACTATGCTCGAGATGATGTCGATGCAGCGCTATCCGCTGACTGCTCAAGTCAAAGTCGAAGGCGGCGAGCATTTGCGTGAAGCTTTGAGCCGCGGACAAGGGGTGTATGTCCTCTGTTTTCACATGGGGAACTTCGAGGCTATGGCTGCAACTATCACGCAGCAATTCGCCCCTGCCCATGCCGTCATGAAACGGGTGGGTTCGAAGGGCATGACGCGATTTATTGAGGAATATAGGCGCGGTTATGGATTGAAATGGATCAAACGTCAGCAGAAAGGAGATGGATTCCGAGCCATCCGCGACTTGCTTGCGCGCAACGAAATCTATGGTTTTATTATCGATCAAGCCCGACCCGGTGAGCCGCGCCTGCCCTTCTTCAATCGACCAGCGAAGACCAACACGAGCTTGGCGGCCATCTGGCGCAAAACACCTGCTCCCATCGTTCCTTGTTACATTTATCGCACTGCTTTCGCCAAGCACGTGCTCGTTGTGAAACCGACCCTTGAACTGCCGCTGACCGATGATCCCGCAAAGGATATCCTCACCCATTCGCAGATTTTCAATGAAGTCGTCGAGTCGTGCGTGCGGGAAAAACCAGAGCAGTACCTCTGGCTGCACAATCGCTGGAAGTAAGAAATTGCTGCAAGCCGCTTTCCCTAAAAGCTGCGTTCGAGCAGGCGGTTCGCCATGGATTCGAGGGCAGCTCGTCGGCCGCCAAAGCTCGAAAGAGCATCCAATGCTTCGGCAGTGAGTCGTTTGGCTCGCTCGCGAGCCGCATCTGCGCTCATGAGGGATAGATAGGTGAGCTTGCCGATCGCCTGATCTTTGCCAGGCGTTTTGCCAATGCCGGCTCCGTTGTCGAGCAGATCATCGACGATCTGGAACACCAAACCGATTCGTGATCCAAACTGTTCGAGCCTTTCCAGATCGTCGCTGGAAGCCCCGGCAGCATATGCTCCCAAGAGGCAGGCGGCTTCGATCAAACGTCCCGTTTTATTCTGATGGATCGTATCGAGATCCTCTTGGGTATAACCCGAGCGTCCGGTCCACTTGAGATCGAGCGCCTGGCCTTGCACCATGCCGCGGCCACCACTGGCTCTGGCTAGAATGCGCAGCATTCCTGCCTTTGCTTCAGCCGGAAAATCGGCGTCCGCCAAAATAAAAAAAGCATCGGTAAGTAGGGCGTCTCCAACTAGCAAAGCCGTGGCCTCATCAAAGACTTTATGGGTCGTAGCACGGCCACGCCGTAGATCATCGTCGTCCATGCAGGGTAAATCATCGTGCACGAGACTGTAGGTATGTATCCATTCGAGAGCGAGCGCTGGAGCTAAAACATTTTGCGGTTCAGCCCCACACATATAAGCACTAGCTAGAGTGAGCAGCGGGCGGATATATTTGCCCTTGCCATCTAAGGCATAGCGACAGGCAGCATGCAAAGGAAGACTATCGTAGTGGGGATAGAGGCGAGCCGAAACTTTGCCTATCTCGTTTTGTAGCTGCTTGTGCCAAAGATCCAAACCCATTTCGCTTGCCGACCAACTACTCACCATAACCAAACCCTCCTGCGCAAAGTCATTACACCAAAGCTGAGGGAAAATCACAATGCTTTTGCCCGGGCAAGGCCTTTTCATCTAATTTTTGCACAAGAAGAAATCGAGCCTAAGTGGCTAGAGAAAAGACCTAGAGCCTTCTCGCCAGATACTCCTTGACTCAAAAAATATGCTTATAGATGATCACAGGCAAATAGCTTTGGTAGGCAGGTAGACCTTCGGTCCACAAGCTAACTTTCCGAACCGGGGAGTTTTATGCGAGAAAGCCGGCGAAATGAACCAAGCTTCCCTATTCATTTGATCATTTTAACTGAGAAAAGAGGGTGGAGATGATTGCTTCCGAAGAATCAGCACCTATCGTCGATATGTCGATTTTGCAGGGTCTGAGGGCCTATGCAAGAAGCGCAGCATTTCTTCCGCAACTTATTGATATTTTTGAAGAACATGGGAGAAACTCTCTAAACGAACTCCGTTCGGCCCTCTCCGGTCAGGATCTGGATGCGGTTCGGCGTGTCGCGCATCGCTTCAAGGGAAGCTGTCTCAATATGGGGGCTCAAGCTTTGGCGACAGAGCTGCGTCGCTACGAATTGGGACAGTTTGAAAATATGAGCGACAGTCAGATGAAATGGCCTGAAAAGGATGTCGAAGTGGCATGTGAAAATCTCTCTCACCTTTTTGAAGCTACCTGTAAGTGCCTCAAATCAGTGCACTAAGCAAAAGAGTATGCCAACTTTTTGCATTTCGAGCCGATGAGGATTGGCAAGGAGCTGGCATGTTGCTTTGCTCCTTTAGGTCGAAAGTCATCTGGTAAGATTGATGATTCATTTCCAACGCAGTTTCCTCCAGAAGCTGCGGAGCGCTCTCTCGAGTCTCCGTGCTCGTCCGCGATTGGGGGATATTTTTGCGGATCCGCCGCATAGCAGCCGCCGACGCTTTCACCGGCATATGTTGGAAAGCAGCGCCCGAGTCACTTTTACAGTTAACGAAGAAGTTTTCAGCGTCATCGATATAGGCTACGGCGGAGCTCGCATCGCAATCGAGAACAGCAGTCGCTTTCGCGAGCAATTTGCTCTCGATCATTCTTTCAGTGGTCGCTTCAATATCATCGGCTCACGCTACGAGCTGCGGGTGAAAGTAATCGGCATCGGCGAAGAATCAGCCAGCCTAGGCTTTGATGATTTGAATGCGATCGACCAAGCCTTTCTCAGCAGCGTACTCTACTTTATGGATGCCGGAATTCTCCTCAAAGCTGTCCCGAAGCACAGCGTAAACAATTATTATCGGCAGCCGCAGTGGCTTTCTTACGGAGGGATCCGCGGCAATATAGAAGTTCATTTGCATCTCGATGAGGAAGGGATGGTCGACGAGGCCCATGTCTTCTATATGCGAGGTTTCAAGCAGGATTACGCCCTCTTTTCTGCAAAAGGCGTGGCGGTTACATCGCGTCCCGCCCGCGAGTTGGACCTGCGCGAGAAGCGCCAGATTCTCATGCAGGTGCTCTGCGTACTCGTAGGACTTCGGCAGATCGGTAAAACACAACGCCTCGATCGCATCATTGCACAGGGTCTCACAAAGCTTAAGGCTTGAGCTGATTAACTCCCACCAGAGATAAGTAAACACCCTATAGAAAAGCTTTTCTTGCAGAATAGCAGCGCTCCGGCTAGGTTTAGCGCAAAGCCTGAGTATGGCATGGCTGCCACCACACTATCAGCAGGAAAAGCGAATTATGACGAGCGAAATGCAAGATTATATGAGCGCTGCTGACGGGACCAGACTCTGGTACGAGGTCATCGGCCAAGGACCCGTGACTCTGGTGCTCTGCGATGGAGTTGGATGTGCAGGCTACATTTGGAAGTATATAGTCGCTGATTTCTCCTCCCAATACCGCATCCTGCACGGACAATATCGGGCGCACGGTCATTCAGATGTTCCAAAGGACCTGAGCACCATGACCGTTGAGCAGCTCGCTGACGACATGAATAGTCTTATAGAAAAGGTAGTGGGCAATGGCCCCATAGTCCTCATGGGGCACAGCATGGGTGTACAGGTAGCCTTAGAATGCTATCGGCGTCGTCCGGCCTCCGTACGTTCGTTGGTGCTCATCAACGGACCCTATGGCAAAGCCTTGCAGCATGTGCACAGCACGAAGTTCTTCGTGAATATTCTGCCGACCGTCCGCTCGCTGGTAGACCGCTGGCAGGGATTGGTCAACAGATACTGGGAACCTGTGCTCGACTCTGAGCTGAGCTATATCATCGCCATGATCTTCGAGGTCAATCCCCTGCTCACGAAAAGAAAAGATTTCCGCCCGTACTTTAAAGAGCTCGGAAGCATTAATCCTCAGGCTTTCTTTACCGCTCTCAATAATGCTAACAAGCACTCTGCCTATACCGTTCTTCGGCACATTAAAATTCCCTGCCTGGTGGTGGCCGGAGATCGAGACCGCTTCACCCCCTATCCCATCGTCCGCAAAATGTTTGAAGCGATTCCTAAGGCGGAATATCTCATGCTTAGGAAGGGAAGTCATATAGGGCCACTCGAGCTGCCGCGAATCCTTAACCAGCGGATCGATGCATTTCTTCGCTCGCAGCTCGAACCCGAAACCTAGGCTGGCTCGGATCCCGCTCCCGCCAAGCGGAAGATGGCGCCGTAAGGCAATGGTGTATCAAAAGCTCGATCGAGGTGGAGTTTGAGATCCCAGCAGCGCAGGGCTCTGATGATTCCACTGTGGGAAACACAGATATTGAGCCGATCTTCTTCCTGACTCTCCTTCTCTAAGCTGGCAAGAAAACGCAAAGCCCTAGCTTCGACCTGCCGAAAGCTTTCCCCACCCGGAGGAGCCAATTCCACGAAATCATCCGTCCAGGGCGTAGATATTTCGCGGGGAATATCGTCCCACAAGAGACCTTCCCACTCGCCAAAATGCATTTCGCGCAGGTCCTCATCGATACACACAGGGCCCAGATCCAGGTCTTCAGCCAGCTGACGACAACGCTTCAGCGGACTGCTATAGACGCGAAACTTGCCTCGAGACAGAGGAGCTAAGTGCTCGCGGATAAGCTGCAGTTCTTCCGCGTAACTCGAGGCGAGATCGAGGTCGAGGTGGCCATAGCAAAGTCCCTCAGCATGGGCAGGCGTGGTGTGCCGAATCAAGAGGAGATTAGCCATGTCCTATGCCCTTCTGATTTTCGGATTCGAGCTCCCCCTTGGTCGCGGCGGTGAAGGAAAACCATTTTTGTGTGTAGAAGTAAATCCAGAGACTGGAGGCCGAACATACCATGAGAAATAAGGCAAAAGGGTAGCCGTACATCCAGTCCAGTTCGGGCATGTTCCAAGGCGAATTACGATTGAAGTTCATCCCGTATATTCCAGAAATAAAAGTCATCGGAATGAAGGTCGCCGTAATAATCGTAAGGAATTTGATGATCTCATTGGATCGATGGGTCTGCAGCGAGAGGTGGAGATCGATCAGGGTCTTCGAGGTCTCCTTTAGGTTGTCCAAAAAGTCTAGGATTTGTATCGTATGATCGAAACAGTCGCGCAGGTAAACGCAAACCTCCTCGCTCATCGGTGATTCAGGATCACGCATCAGCTGCGTAATCAGCTCCTTGTGGCTCCAGAGTATCCGGTGATTGTAGTTGATCCGCGCTCGAATATTGTAGATCTCTAGAATAGCAATCGGTTTGAGACCGAGGATGATCTCATCCTCCGCCGCGTCGAGCTCCTGGGCATAGTGCTCGGCAACCGGAAAATAGAGGTCGATGACGGCATCTATGATTGCATAGGTGAGATATTCGCAGGTCTTACTGCGAATTTGACCGATCTTTTTTTGAATGCGATTCCGGATGGAATCCAAGTAGTCGACCGGCGTATTCTGAAAGCTTACAACAAAGCGATTGCCGACCACGATGCTGATAACTTCGCTCTCGCTGCGGCTGTCATGTCGCGGAACGTGGATCGCGATGTAGGAATAGTGTTCGTAGTGCTCCGCCTTAGGCCGCTCGTTTTGGTTGATGATATCTTCTACAGTCAGGCGGTGAATTCCCAGTTGTTCGCAGAATTTTTGGATCAGGCCCGTATCTTGAAAACCGACGACCTTGATCCAGGTCACCTGATGGGAGTCTATGGTAGCTTTAACGCTATTGAGGTCGCGCAAGACTTCGCTGTGCACCGCCTCCGCCGTGTACGAGATGTAACTGAGAGTCGTCGGCATCGCATTGAGCGGTGCGACTACTGTTCCAGGGCTACTGCCAGGTGGAGGTCGATGAAAAAGCTTTCTGCGCAGGGATCTGGTATGAGATGGCTTGGCCAAGGCGACTCCTTTCGGATCTGCATATCTCTAGATACGCCTTTTCAAGCAACTTAGCACTGACGCAGCATCTCGCAAATCCCAATCTCATCTTATGCGCCGATGCGCGGCCAGAGCCAGCTCGCCGAAAGGAGGAGCAGAGTTTCACTGAGTTTAATTGCTGCTCCAAGACAGTCGCCCGTGTACCCACCGAAAGCCCGCCTGAGCCCCCTAACCCAGAGCTCGTGCCAGATAACTAGAGCTAGCAGGAGGATTAGGCAGACCCCTGCTGATGGTAAGAGGAAGCCGACAGCTAGAGTCGTTACTGCGCTTAAGAGTAATCCCGCTAGGGGAGGGAGCGGAGGTATATAAGCATGAGCTCGACTCCCACTTCGTTCCACATAAGAAAGTCTGGCAACTAAGGATGTGGCGAGGCCACGGGCAGCGACTTGACTGACGATTAGGGCGGCTGTCAGCTTTTCTACGGCTATGCTTTCTAGGCTTAAAAACTGGCAAGCTAGAGTCCCTATGAGCGCGAGCACCCCGTAGCTGCCTAAGCGCGGATCTTTCATGATTTCAAGGCGCCGCGTCCTCTCACTGGCTCCTAAGATAGCATCGCTGAAATCGCCTAGTCCGTCTTCGTGTAAGGCACCACTGATGACAATAGGGAGACTTAAAAGCAGGAGATTCGAAAGGCTGCTACCTCCACCGATGAGTAGCTGTAAGCCACCGTAGCACCAACCGAGGAGTGGGAGATACCAGACTGCATAGGGGAAAGCTGAAGCTGGCAGCCGACGTGCTATCGGAATTCTTGTGAAGGCTACAATCGCGGCCAGCCAGCTATCGAGAACCAGTCTCATGGGTTAAGACGCACGGGGACTGCAGCACTCGCAAAGCTTGCCATTTCCGCGAGCAAGGCCACAGCGCTCTGGAGTATCGGCAGAACCAGTGCCGCACCGGTCCCTTCGCCGAGCCGCATCTCGAGATCTAATAGCGGTTTTACGCCGAGTTCGTCGAGGATCGCCTGATGCCCCAAAGCTGCCGATTTGTGCGCAAAAATAAGATAGTCCTTGAGCGCAGGCTGGGCTTTTACTGCGGCGAGAGCCACGCTGCTTATGATCAAGCCATCGATGACGATAGGGACTCTGAGAGCTGCTGCTTCCATCATCGCTCCAGCTACCATGACCATTTCGAAGCCTGCATAGGTCTGGAGAATGAGGTCGACGTCTGACAGCGGTCCGTGAAAATCCCGTGCAGCTTGGAGAACACCGAGTTTGCGCTCAAGCTCCTGATCGTTGCAGCCCGCTCCGCGGCTCACGGCTCGCTGCAACGGCTGTTCACATAGCGAATGAATGATCATTGCGGCTGCCGCTGAGTTGCCGATGCCCATCTCACCCAGTGCCAGTAGGCGGCATCCAGCCCGATACTGAGCCCGTAGGACGTCCGCTCCGATTTCCAAGGCCCTTTCATACTGATCCTTATCCATGGATCTCTGCTGGCAAAAATCGCGGGTGCCCGGCGCGATTCGACGATCGAGGATACGTGAACTTTCCAGGGCTTCGAGAGTCCCGGCGTTAATCAGGACCAGTTCCCAGCCGAGCTGTCGGCTGAGTACACTGGCTGCTGCGCCGCCCTCGGCAAGATTTCTGAGCATCGCAGCGCTTACGCTTTGAGGGTAAGGACTTACCGAATGAGCCCCCGCGACTCCGTGATCGCCAGCGAAGAGGAGCAGCGAAGGCCGGTCGAGACTGGGTTGCTCCCGATCTTGGATTTTTCCGATTTGCGCCGCCAGTTCCTCGAGCCGACCCAGCGAGCCCTGAGGTTTGGTCTTTTGATCGAAGCTAGACTGAATCAGCAAACTCTTTTGCGAACCGAGGCTTTCGAGTTTCCATGAAATTAGCATCGATTCAAACCTTCCTATGCAGCAAGTTTAGTATCGCCTGCATGTCGCAATTTGCTTCAATATGGGCGGCAAGCTTATCGTAAGATTCGCCGCGCCCCATTACTTCTGTTGCCGTGAGTAGTGGTAGATTCTTTAGGCCCCGCAGCTTGTTGAGGAGAGCCAGACGGAAAACGGTATTTTCGAAGAGCCCATGCACCATAGTTCCAAGCAAGGGTGCGGTGCTCATAGCTTGACCTTCGCTAGTCGTTTCTCCTCCCAGCACCTCGAAGATAGGGGGCAATGCAGCTCCTGATATCCGACCCACGTGGATCTCGTAGCCAGTGAGAGGAACTTGGATCCCAAGCTGCCATGGGTCATGCAGCCAAGTTACCTGAACCTGCCGCGTTATTTTTTTGCCAAAGAAATGCGTCTCATGGTCTAAGAAACCCAGTCCGCTCACTGTGCTACCAGCAGGACTTTCTGCACCTTCAAGGTCGAAAAGCTTGGCGCCTAGCATCTGATAACCGCCACAGATCGCCATTATGGGCTTACCTGCGGCCAGCCTGCGACGCAAAGCTTCTTCCCGCCCTCCGCTGAATAACCAGGCTAAATCGCTGATGGTCTGTTTGGAACCGGGAAGGATGAGGAGGTCGGCAGCTTCGATATCAGCCGGGTCTTCTATATAGGCCAGCTCAGTACCCGCTTCGCGTTCTAGCGAATGGAATTCGTCATAGTTGGACATTCGCGGATAGCGAAGAATGGCGATCGTCACGCCTTCAAAACCGGAGCGTAAGCGCTGTGGTCGACGTTCAAGTCCTAGACTATCTTCGTCAGGCAGCCCGTGGTCTTTCAGATAAGGCACAAGTCCGAAAACGCGTCGCGCAGTTTTTGCCTCGAGCATCTCAAGTCCGCTGCTCAGCAGCTTCGGATCACCTCTGAACTTGTTTATAATAAATCCGGCGACGCGTTCCCGTTCGTCAGGTTCGAGCAGTTCCATCGTTCCGACAAAGGCGGCAAAAACTCCGCCGCGGTCGATATCGCCGACGAGCAGGACCGGAGCATCACAGGCTTTAGCTACGAACATATTTACCAGGTCGTTAGCTTTGAGATTGATTTCTGCCGGACTGCCTGCGCCTTCGATGATGACGATGTCGTAGCTCTTGCGCAGCTCATCTAAAGCTTCGACTATCTTTATCCGCAGTTCAGGTTTCATTCCATGATAGGTCCGGAAACTGTAGGTCCCGATCGATTGGCCCCGCAGTACGACCTGGGAGATGCTCTCCCCCTCAGGCTTGAGGAGGATAGGATTCATCGCCGAACTGGGTACAGCTCGCGCAGCCTCAGCCTGAAAAAATTGAGCGCAACCTATCTCTTCACCGCTCGGTGTGACCGAGGAGTTGAGGGCCATGTTCTGGGCTTTGAAGGGGGCGACTTTATAGCCTTTGTTACTAAACCAGCGGCATAGCCCCGTCACCATCATGCTCTTGCCGACATTGGAGCTAGTTCCCTGAATCATGAGAACGGCTGCAGGGCGCTTCATAAAAGCTCCGTATCTAAGGCTTGCAGAAAACGCTCTCGATCGGCTCGCGGACGAGCCGCGATACGCAAGTTCTGTGGCCAGCCATAGGACCCACAGGTGCGAAGCAAAATCTTGTGCCGCGCGAGCAGCTTAGACGCTAGATCTTCTTGCCCAGAGGGCAGGCGCAGCATGAGAAACACAGTGCTGCTCGTCAAAGTTTCGATCCCTCGGCTGTGGAGAGCGGCCTCGAGTTCTTCGCGATCAGTAAGCAGGCGAGCGCGCGTTTCATGCAGAAACTCGGGGTGAGCTAAGCACCAAAGACCGGCTTCCTGCGCGAGGCTATTGAGCGACCAGGTCGGTATGTTCGCATTTATTTTTTTAATATGCTCTTCGGCTGCCAGAGCATAGCCTAGGCGCAGCCCAGCTAGAGCAAAGTCCTTCGTCATAGAGACGATCCGTATAACATTTGGGGGATATACTTCAGCCCTGGCGACGTGATGATAACTCAGACTGAGAAACGATTCGTCGAGCACAATCATCAGTTCAGGCAAAGCCTTTGCAAGATCCTTGATGAAAGAGGGCGTCAGGTAAGCGCCTATCGGACTGTTGGGATTGCAGATGTATACGACGGCCGTAGCCTCGCTCCTGAAAAAATGGGCCAGTTCTTCGATCTGTACGCCCTTCAGGTAGGTATCGGGTGAAGAAAGCCAGGGCGCTGCGCGGCCACCGATCTGAGTCGCTGCGCGACGGAATTCGGAATAGCATGGCTCAAAGCAGCTAAATACCCGGCTTGAATCGGCTCCCAGAAAAGTTCGGGCTACGCTCCAGATCAACTCATTGGCGCCATTGCCGAGAGCTAGCTGAGCCGCTGAAACCCCAAGCGTCGCGGCCAGCTCTTGCTTAAGTAGCTGCGCCTCAGGGTCGGGATAATGCCACCAGGCTACGTTTTGAATTTTTGCGATAAGATCTGAGGGCGGACCATAAGGATTGACGTTGACGCTGAGATCCAAGAGCTGGCTATCTGCAGCCAAGCCCCAGGCCGCGGCTCCACCGTGACTCTGCATGGAAAAATCTGGCATCATCGAACCGCTCCTTCGCTGCTTATGAGCAGAGCCAATACGCAGGCAAAAGCAAAGCCTACCCATCCCGCTAGCGCCGTCAGCTGCCACGCTTTTTCAATAGCGCGCGGATTCACCGGACTTCGCGCAGTGCCGAGCGAGTAAACTCCTGGCTTTCGAAGCTGCACTCTGAGCATGCCCGCCATCGCTGCCATGGGCCAGCCTCCGTTAGGACTAGGCGTTTTTCCGTGGTCCGCCCAGGCTACCTTTAATGCATTAATGTCTAAGGCGCGATGACAGGCGCCGGCTGAGAAAAGCAGGAGGGTCGTGAGCCTGGCGGGTATCCAATTCAAAACGTCATCACAGCGCGCTGACGCCCAACCGAGATAGCGAAAATGGTTCTTGTAACCGACCATAGCATCGAGCGTATTGACCGCTCGGTACATCACAGCCGCCGGGATTCCGCCTAGGAGAAAGTAAAAAAGTGGGGCTATAACGCTGTCGCATAGATTCTCAGCGAGCGAACTGATACTGGCTTCAGCCAGTTCGGTCTCGTTCAAGGCGCTCGCGTCGCGACTGCAAAGCGCTCGCAGATCACCCTGAGCCTCCCGGATCTTCCCACCTTCTAATTGTAGTTTTACGGCTATAGCGGCTTCACCGAGGGCTCGCAGTGCAAAGCTGCTCTTGAGCCAAAAAACGGCCAAGATAAAGGCGGCCCATGGCCAATCACTGAGGCTTTTGATGGAGAAGTAGGAGATCCAGCCGAAAAAACTGCTGACAAGCAGAAGCAAGATACAGCCGCCGGCATATTCCAGCCAGCGAGCGTGACCTAGTAAGCTCTTCTGCAGAAATGTTATAGCTTGCCCCATCCATACAACAGGATGGAAGCGGTTCGGATATTCCCCATAGAGAGCGTCGAGGGCCCAGGCTCCGGCTAATATCCACCCGGGATTCAAAAG
>JBGSTX010000190.1:0-34144 GCA_041736305.1 Oligoflexus sp.
GATACCTATCTGATTCGCTCCTAACGTAGCTCCACCGGGGCTAAATCCGGCTTCGCTCGGGCTGGTAAACGTAAGGCATTTTTGGACCTATTCCTAGAACGCCTGCCTCTTTAGAGGCGGGTAGTTTACGTCATCTCCCAAATGAGGCCAAATAGGAGGAGGGAGCCGGAAGCTGCGCTCAGCCCGTTGCGCCAGAGAGAACCTCCAAAATCTAACTCAGGCAGCAGGATCATATCAACGAATAGGACTGAATTGTTAAGCATGAGTCCAAAGAAACAGCAGCTGCTCCACAAGAGTAGGTGAGAGCCTTGCTTTCGATACTGCCAAAAAAGCATTACCATGCAAACTACACTCATCAACGCAGAAGCAATATAAACACTCTCAGCCATCGTCATTCCTCTTGCTGATTCCTCTCACACTAAAAGCGTCGGCAAACTTGCGAGCACGCTTCATCGGTGAGAAGATGAGTTCTAGAACCCTATGTCTTCGAACCTTATTTGCAAGCGCCAGTTCTTTCATCACAAGTTCTAGAGTGCTAGGTGTCGGCCTCCACCGATATCCCCCCTCAGATTCAGTCAATTCTTCGACCAAGTCTAACTTTTTTAATGTAAGCAGGCGATTGGCTATCGAGGCGGGATTTGCCCGCAAGTGGCTTGCGACAGAAGCTGCGGTCCAGGTCTTTTCAGGCTCAGATCTTATTAGTAAGAGAGCATCCAAGAGCTCAACTGAGTCGAGGTGTTCAAAGATAAATTGCCGGACTTCTTCCGATATTCCATCTGAGGACACGCTACTCCCTTTTGCTTATGAGAGGAGGAACATAAGCCGTATTTAGCAAGGATCTCTTTGTAATTTATAGTGGCGACTTACAGAAAAATGGTGCCACTTTACTGCTAACGTTTCAATCAAAAGAACGTACAGTCAGTTTTTGAGCTTTGTTTGTGAGAAGTGACAAGGCGAAGAAGTTGGATAGAGCTTTTCGCTCAGGACCTGAAAGCTGGGGAAGCCATGATGAAGTATAAATCAACGATTTAATCAGCAAGAGTCGCGTCTTCAAGTCAATCAGATCTTGCTCGTGATTAAGCCGCTACTTGTCGATCCCGAGTGCAAAACTCTCTGCTGATAATCGACAATTCAGGAGGAAGAATGGGGTGGCTGATGGGGATTGAACCCACGTATGTCGGAATCACAATCCGATGCGTTAACCACTTCGCCACAGCCACCATAAGTAAATTCTAATGATCTTGGGATCTTAGAAATTAAAGCTAGCTCATCAGCCTAAGCTTCAGAACCGTGGAAGGCCATAATAAAACCTATTTTCTCAGACACGTAAACTAAATAATCAATTCACGCCAAGAAATGCCGAAGGTTCTTCAAAATCACCGCCAGCATCGTCATGAATCGCAGGTCATTTTCACAATTTTACCAGCGAAGCACCCTCGATATTAAAAGAAAGCTTCTGCTCGGTGCCCCACTGTTCACCATTGTCGGAAAGGCTGATTATGAGGTCAAATGAGCCTTGGCTATCTATCGCATCATCAAAATAGCCACTGTTTTCTAGCCCTTCTGGACCGTTCAGTGCCAACCGATAGATCGTTGTAGCATCGCGTGTCGGGACGCCAGGGTCGCCAGAAGTCTCATCGATCGGTCGTAACTCAAAGAGCTCTTCACCAAGAACGAAGCGGCCGATATTGATGGGGCTATGCTGTTCGACTCGGATGTAGGCAAACAAGACGTTGCGTCGAGACGGAGGGTTGCTCACCCGTAATTCTGCGATCAGTTTCCTAAAATGCATATCAAACACCTGCCCGAGATTTTGATCGAGCTCTAGGCTAATACCTTTGAGACTTGGTAATGCTTTAGCTGCTCGAAAGCTTCCGGGTTCAAAACTTGCCAGTTTCTCTTCAACACTCTGATCTCGCTTCAGCGGTGGAATAGGCCAGCGTGAAGCAAAAACCCTATTGTTGAGGTCGAGAAAACTATCTTTAGCCTTTTTAATGTCTTGGGTGTCGGACCTAATCGACTGGGTAATTGTGTTAAAGCCCACAAGTTTAGGTAGAGGACGGTCCCCAGCTAAGCGGACCAGGCTCTCAATGAGTTGAGCGGGGTGGCTCGTATTAAGAAGTTCTTGATAGGCCTCCAGAATGGCTAAAGGACTGGTGGCAAGTTCAAGTTTAGCGAGCGCGCTTTGCGCCCGACGAGCCTCAAAAACAAGGTCAGGATAGGCGGTGCCAATATTAGCCATCTTGAATGGCATCATAAGGTAGGAACCAAGCCAGTTGCTAAGGTAGCTGGGACCAGGACTTTGACTTTGCGCACTCCAGTGAGAAGCATCCAAATTAAAAGACTCAGCAAAAGACTTCCAGATCTGCACGTTTGGTTGCTTGGATATCGCGAGGAGGAGCTCGTGAGAAAAATAGAGATGGGCAAAGGCTGCTAGGCGACCCAAACGAGTAGGCGTAAGTTCCCGCCGGGTAATTTCGTCCATAGGATTGGCCAGCGCCTGGCTGTTTCTCAGTGTTTTATCGAGATCGGCAGCAAACTTTGGGATCGTTGGCAGGTCTGCTAAATCCAATCCTGAGTACCGCCGAACCAGCTGCACCAGGACTTCATATTCCCGAGTGTCGACAAAATCGTCTGATAGACGCAGGGCGGCCGTCATATAAAGAGGGTTCTCAGGTGTTGCAGCTAGCTTATAATTCTCCGCCTCTTTAGTAACGGGAATCGAAAGCTTATGTTTATACTCCGAAGTCTCGGGACCAACCAGAACGTTCCAATCGCGGTCCTGCAGAAAAAACTCAGCGTCGAGCGTAAAGAACTCCCCCTGCTCATCGAGAGTTCGGCTTTCCCCCGAAGTCGTCTGGAGCTGGGTATGATTTTGAGCCACATAAAAACTCCTTCCTCGACGGAGTCCTTCTTGATCCTGAGTTGAAAGTCTGCGGAAGTGAAATTTCACAGTCGGATTCGTCGAATTTGCTGCTTGTCTTTGGTCGCTATAATTTCTAGCTAGCTTAAAGTCGCCGTGCAGAGCTCTAATAAATGCTTCCTGGGCACTTTTATCCCGCAAATCAAAGCTATAAAGCTCCTGCAGTTGAATGTTTTTGGCTTTTTGTAGTCCGAAATCGATCGGTGCTATAGCAACGGGCAGTCCGGGCCACCAGGTAAGAAGGCTCTTCAATGCTGAATAGGTCTTTTTAAGGTCGACAGTAAAGGAACTACCAATTCGTCTGATTTCACTGAGCCCGAGCCAGACTTCATTTTCGTTTCGCCTTAATATACTGATACGATGTTCGCCTTCGCGAAAAAGTGCAAAGGGAATAGCGAGATTCAATTCTCCTAGTTGCAGGAGGTCTTGGAGTTCAGAAAAGGTTCTCCCTTTGAGATCTATGCTAAGTTGTGTAGTCCCTGAGAGTCCATAGCTACGAACAGTTCCCAGAGGCATTTCTAAGGCCTCGCTGACATCACGCGGAAAGAGAAAGGGGGTTTCAAGGTAACGCACAGGATCATAAAGTTCCTCGGGGTTGAAGGAAGGCGGTAATACCCCAGTGAGTAGCGGAATAAGTCCTAGCCAGTTATTAAGAAGCTCGCGCCAATAGGGGTTTTTTTGACTTTCCGATTTTCGAAGGGCATCGCTTCTATGGGTGGCATTAGTGATGAATAGATGGGTTTGATTGCCGAGAGTAAGCGGCAGTCCTCGGATATCACCTAGTCCTTTGAAAAAGTCAGGACCAAGTTCGAAGCGATCGACTACCACATAACTACCAAGTGAAGTTGGATAGACATCACGCTCATAACCTGATGTAAGGCTCAAATCCTCGGTCGTCCGCACATTAATGCTCTGATCCATGAGACTATAAAAAAGGCCCTCCATCAACGAATCGACGGTGCGGTTGAGAGAACTAACACCAGAAGCCAAACTTGTCGCCAAAGCTCTGTTCTGGACCATGCGATTCATAACTTCAAAAGCAGATGTTTGCCCATCTCTTTCAAATTCGAAGTCTTTGCTGATCTTTGAAGTCTGGCTTAGCAGCTTAGGGAAATTGAAAAAAAGGAGTGCTAACATGATGCCTAAGATCAGGCTTGCTCGCCTATTCTGAAAACGCACGCATTCCCCCGGGAATAAAGGTCTCGGTCAATCCATAATTGAATCCAAAAAGAGCATATCCTCCGTGCTTCGCACTCTCGCGTCTCAGCCTTTGATAATGTAGGCTAAAGTTCAAGGACCAAGTCTCTAAGAACTGCCTTGTACCGCCAAGGCTCAAGCGGTAAGAATCATCCTTGATGTCCTCATAGACCAAGTTCCAGCGCCAGGGATCCAAAATTTGCTCATGACTAAAGCGGAATAACTGCAAAAAGCTATGGTTCGTATCTTCTGTGATCCGAGCCCATTCGAGGCTTGATAAGTTAAGCTCGTTATAGACGAGCGTAGCTAAGCCCAGTTTGCGAGTGTTCAAAGCGCTGTTGGCTTGATAAGAAGCGACGAGTTTGGTTCCGCTGAGAAGATCGGTGAGCTTGGTCAAACGTACTGCGAGAGTTTGAGACTGAATCCGTTCAATGTTCTTGGCTTCAATCACCTGCCTTTCCTTACTACCTCCGCCGGCTTCGAAGCGAAGGTCGTCCCGAACCCGGAGCGAAAGTCGAAAACCACTCATGGCGGAACCCCAAAAGTCTGTCCCGCGACTTCGAATATGGTAACCATAAAGGTCGTGGTTGACACCGAAGGGCATTGGCACCAATCCCAGGGCTCCATACAGGCGGTGATCAAGAGGATGACCAAGCTGAACAAAAGCCTGCTCGCTAGTTCGATCCCAAGCTGAGCCGTCTCCAGAGTCTTTCGCGTAAAATTTACCGTGAAGCGAAACCAAGCTAGATCCATAAAGAGCCAGGTAAGCCTTGGCGAGACTCTGAGAAATCAGGCTCCGCCCCTCAGTGTTAGACACTCCCAGCCCATAGCCGCCCAGACTCCCTTCTATACAAATTGTGCCAAGTGGAATAACGAGGGGTGCTGCTGCTTCAGGCAAACGACAGCCCGCTTGCGATTCGAGACTGGGAAAGAGCGCGAGTCCTAAGAGGACGCTGAGGCATAAGTATTTACTCACGCTTTCTTCTCTCCGCCTCCAAACCCGCAGCCAATAATTGATTGATATTCACATCATGCCTAAGTCGAAGAGGCGAGGAAAGAGCTAATCGCTTGGGCTCCGCAGACTTGAGAAAAGTCAAGCTTCACAAAAACAATTGACACAGAAAAGCGGCAGGTCTATAAGTTGGCCTCCACAAGAGAGGTAAGCCTGCGCTATAGCAAGCCTATGCCACATGTCAATGTGTTACGCCCGCCTTACCCTCTTAAGTATCGTTACCCTAATCATTATGACTAGGTTTGAGAAGCATGAGCAGTCAAAATATCAGAATTCGTCTCAAAGGCTACGATCACCGCTTGCTCGATCAATCAGCAGTCGAAATCGTAGAGCGTGCGAAGCGCACGGGTGCAAGGGTTGCTGGACCTATACCCCTGCCCACTTCCATTAATCGGTTTACCGTCCTCAGAAGCCCGCACGTCGATAAGAAATCACGCGAGCAATTCGAAATTCGTACGCACAAGCGAGTTCTGGACATCATGGATGCCAAAGCGCAGACCATCGATGCCCTAATGAAGCTCGATTTGGCAGCTGGCGTCGATGTCGAGATCAAGCTCTATTAAAAAAGCGTCGGCTTTGTCGCTTTTTGAACAGTGGCTCAGGATCCGGATAACTCAACTACAGGTTGAATACAAGTCATGACAATTCACGGACTAATCGCAAAAAAAGTGGGAATGACGCGAGTCTTGGATGAAGCGGGTCAGATGATCCCTGTGACCCTTCTCAAAGTCGAGGGACAGAAGGTCACGAAGATCCTTACTCCAGAGCGCGACGGTTATCACGGCGTACAAGTTGGCTTCTACGAAAAGGTTGAGCGCAAGCTGAACAAATCCGACGTCGCAAGGCTACGGAAGGTCAGCGTCAGCGAAAGCTATTCGCGCTTCAAAGAATTCAGAACAGAAGGACCGCTCGACGGCTTGCAAATTGGCAGCTCAATCAGCGCCGACGTCTTGCAGAACGTCAGCTCGGTCGATGTCACTGGTATCACCAAAGGTCATGGTTTTGAGGGTGCGATCACGCGCTGGGGCCACTCTTCTGGTCGCCGTTCACACGGTTCTAACTTCTACCGTCTCCCTGGTTCACTCGGTATGCGTACGACTCCGGGTCGGGTTTTCAAAAACAAAGAAGTTCCTGGTCACATGGGTATGCTTCAGGTGACCATCCAAAACCTGAAAGTTGTCGATGTAGATGTCGATGCCAACGTCATCGCTATCAAGGGTTCGGTGCCGGGCAGCCGCAACGGCTTCGTCTACCTCAAACCATCTGTGAAAGCCAAAGAGCCCAAGAAGTAAGCTCTTAAAGGGAAACGGTCATCATGCAAGTACAAGTGAAGAACATTCAAGGAAACGCAGTCAGGACTATTGATCTACCTGATGCTATTTACAATGTGGAGCTTAACGAACACGTTTTGCACCACACGGTAAAAGCCTACCTCGCTAACCAGCGCCAGGGAACCCATGCGACCAAGACCCGTGCTTATGTCAGCGGCGGTGGACGCAAGCCCTATAAGCAAAAAGGCACTGGTGGAGCCCGTAGCGGTTCAACAAGAGCTAACATCTATCCAGGTGGCGCCCAATCTCACGGCCCTCAGCCGCGCGATTACCGTTTGAAGATTAACCGTAAGGTAAAGACGCTGGCTATGAAGGTGGCCCTGTCTGATAAGGCTCGTCACGGCAAACTTGTCGTAGTCGATCAGATAGCTTTCAGCTCATATTCAACCAAGGCGGTTGTCGGCGCACTGAAAGCTCTCCAGGCCCCAAAAGCACTTTTGGCTGATGAGCGTAGCGACGACTTTCTCTATCGTTCAGCTCGCAACATCCACGGTGCAGCCGCGATGTCCGTCAAAGATTTTAACGTGCTCGATCTGCTCCGCTACGAGACGCTGGTGATCAGCGAAAAGGGTCTGGAAGCACTGAACGCGCGCTTGAGCGAGGAGGCCTAAGATGCATCCCTATCACGTCATCATTCGGCCAGTTCTGTCCGAGAAAAGTAACGCCGTTCGTGAAGCCCAGGGCAAATATACTTTCATCGTCAGTCGCGACGCGACTAAGGACGACGTCAAGAAAGCTGTTAAAGCCTTGTGGAACGTCCAGGTCGAAAGAGTTCACACCCTTCTGCAAAGGGGCAAAGTTAAACGTCGCGGTGCTCACGTTGGTAAGCCGTCTCTAACTAAGAAGGCTGTCGTGACTCTGGTAGAAGGCGCGAAACTGCCGATCTTTGAGGATCAATAAAGAAGAGGACTGGAAGACATGGCAACCAAGCAATATAAACCGACATCCCCCTCGCGCCGCGGAACTTCCGTGGTCGACTATTCGGTCCTCGATCGAGTTGAGCCTTACCGTCCTCTCGTCGAAGCTAACCGGAACCACGGCGGCCGCAACAATACCGGTCGCATTACTGTTCGTCACCGGGGCGGCGGCGTTCGATTCCACTATCGGATCATCGATTTCAAGCGCAACAAACGTGATATCGGCGGCCGGGTTGAGTATATCGAATATGATCCGAACCGTACTGCTTTTATCGCACGCGTTCTTTATAAAGACGGCGAGCGTCGATACATCTTGGCTCCAGATGGCCTGAAAAAAGGCGATGAAGTTCTGGCAGCTGACTCTGTCGATGTTAAGGCCGGCAACGCGATGCCGCTGAAAAATATTCCTCTCGGTACTGCTGTTCACAACATCGAAATGAAAAAAGGCAAGGGCGGGCAGATGGCCCGATCTGCCGGAGCTTCGGCTCAGTTGATCGGTCGGATCGATGGTTATGCTCAGCTTCGTCTGCCGAGTGGTGAGATGCGCCGCGTTCGTGAAGAATGCTACGCAACTATCGGAACCGTCTCGAATTCTGATCACTTCAACGTCGCCATTGGTAAAGCAGGGCGTAAGCGCTGGATGGGTATTCGTCCGACCGTTCGTGGTGTAGCCATGAACCCAGTCGATCACCCTCATGGTGGTGGTGAAGGTCGTACGTCCGGTGGTCGTCACCCGGTAAGCCCCTGGGCTCAACCGACGAAGGGTCATAAGACGCGTCACAACAAGCGAACTGATAAAGACATCATTCGTCGTAGAAAAGCCAAGTAATGGGAGGTATGCTCAGTGGCTCGTTCGGTTAAAAAAGGCCCCTTTGTGGATGGCTATCTCTATAAAAAAGCGGAACAGGCTCTTAAAGACAAGAAGCCGATCAAGACTTGGAGCCGCCGCTCCACGATCGTGCCTGAGTTTGTCGGCCTGAATTTTCTGGTGCACAACGGCAAAAAGTTTGTACCCGTCTTTGTTTCTGAAAACATGGTGGGACACAAATTAGGCGAGTTTGCACCGACGAGGACCTACTATGGTCATGGCTCGGACAAAAAAGGCAAAAAGTAAAGAAAAAGGGAGCTAGCTTTGGAACGTCATTATCAAGCTGTTCTTCGGAACATACGCATAACTCCACGCAAGGCGCGCCTTGTCATTGATCTCGTGAGAGGCATGCCAGTGTCCACGGCTTTGGATACTCTGCGGGCGACCAATAAAAAGGCGGCCCCTCTTGTTTCCAAACTGATTCAATCGGCCATGGCCAATGCCACAGAAGCCGCTACTGTGGATGTGGATCGCCTGATCGTTAAAGAAGCCTTTGTGAACGAAGGTCAGAAGCTTAAACGCTTTCTGCCTCGAGCACAGGGCCGAGCCACTCAGGTCAAGAAGCGTTCGTCACACATTATTGTCAAACTGGCTGAGATTTAACGGGAAGGGTAGGATCCGTGGGACAGAAAGTTAATCCAATCGGTTTTCGGGTAGGTATTACGCGCCCCTGGGCTTCTCGCTGGTACGCGCGTCATGATTACGCCAAGTTTGTGCAGGAAGATAGCCGCATCCGCGCTTTCATCTTCAAGAAATTCGAAGCTGCAGGCGTTTCTCGCGTAGAGATCGAACGCGCCGCTGCGAATATGCGTGTAAATATCTACTCCAGCCGTCCCGGTATCATTATCGGTAAAAAAGGTGCTGGGGCCGAGAGCCTCAAGGAAGAACTGGTCAAGCTTTGCAAGATCGCTTCCGGTGATCCCAATATCAACGTCTACGAAGTTCAGAAACCAGACGTCGATGCGGCTTTAGTTGCTCAAGCAATCAAGCAGCAGCTGCAGCGCCGGGTATCGTTCCGTAGAGCCATGAAAAAATCCATCGCCAGTGCGATTAAAGCTGGAGCCAAGGGAATCAAGATTTCTTGCTCAGGTCGCCTTGGTGGAGCGGACATGTCTCGAGTTGAGCGTTACCGTGAAGGTCGGGTACCTCTGCACACTCTGAGGGCTGATATTGACTACGGTGTAGCCGAAGCTTTGACCACCTACGGACTTATCGGCGTTAAAGTGTGGATCTATAAAGGCGACTTGCTCGCAGATTAAGCTCTGGGCCACAAGAAAACGAGGAAAGTGCGATGCTATCTCCTAAGAAGATGAAATATAGAAAGATGCACAAAGGTCGCGTTAAAGGCGCGGCTCAGCGCGGCGCAGAGCTGGCCTTCGGGAACTACGGTCTGCAAGCTGTCGAGAATGGTAAGATAACGGCTCGCCAAATCGAGGCGGCCCGTATCGCCATGACCCGCCACATTAAAAGGGGCGGACGCGTTTGGATTAATATCTTCCCTGATCACCCTGTGACAAAGAAACCTCTTGAAGTCCGGATGGGTAAAGGTAAAGGAAGCGTTGAGTTCTACGTGGCATATATCAAATCGGGCCGCGTGCTCTATGAAATGGATGGCGTAACACCTGAAGTAGCGACCGAGGCTCTGGAACTGGCGGCTTCAAAACTGCCTATCAAAACCAAACTACTGATGAAGTCGGAGGATCCTTGGTCGTAATGGATTACTTTAAACTTACAGCTGAAGAGCTGCGGTCAAAAGATAAAGGCGAGTTGCGGACAACTGCTCAGGATATCCGGAAGTCGCTCGCGAACATCCGCATGGATATTTATTCGGCATCTGCTGTCAACGCTAGCAAGGTAAAGAAACTGAAAAAAGCCCTGGCTCGCGTCCTGACGGTGTCTGGCGAAAATTCCCGAGTCAAAGCTTGAGAGAGGTGATGCACAATGTCTGATACGCAACATGAAAAGAAAGCCAAGCCGCTACAGGGTGTCGTCACCTCTGACAGAATGGAAAAGTCGAGGGTCATCACGATTGAGCGTCTCGTGAAACACCCACGCTACGGCAAATATGTCAAGCGCCGCACGAAGATCATGTTTCACGATGAGAAAAACGAGAGCCGTGTCGGTGATTCGGTCCAGATCATCGCTTCGCGGCCCTACAGCGCCAGCAAGCGCTTCAATCTGTTCAAGATCGTCCAAAAGGCCGGTGAAGCAGTTGATTAACAATCTGCGAAGAGTAGATCAAAGGGCATCGTTATGATTCAGATGGAATCTGTCTTAGTCAGTGGTGACAACTCAGGAGCGAAGATCCTGAAGTGCTTTAAGGTTCTCGGTGGCAGCAAAAAGCGCTACGCGACTGTTGGTGACACCATCGTCGTTTCCGTGAAAGAAGCACTACCAAATAGCAAAGTGAAAAAGGGTAGCGTACACAAAGCTGTAATCGTCAGGACCTCTAAAGAGATCCAACGGAAAGACGGTTCCACGATTCGCTTTGATGAAAACGCAGCCGTGTTAATCAAGGGTAAGGATAACGAGCCAGTTGGCACTCGTATCTTCGGCCCGGTTGCTCGCGAAGTTCGATTGAAGGGATTTGTCCGGATCGCTTCGCTGGCGCCTGAAGTAATTTAAGATAAGACGGAAGTTTTTTTTAAAGGTGGCTCAGATGGGTAACGTCCCTCGACTTCAAGATCAATACGCAAAAGTTCGCGAAGCTCTCGCAAAAGAGTTGGGTCTCGAAAACGCGAATGAAATTCCTCGCATCGAAAAGATTGTGGTCAATATCGGCCAGGGCGAAGCGGTTCAAAACCACAAGATTCTCGAGGGTGCCGTTGTCGACCTGGAGAAGATCACCGGTCAAAAAGCTATCATGACAAAGGCGAAAAAGAGTATTGCCGGCTTTAAACTCAGAGCTGGTGTACCTATCGGTTGCAGTGTTACTCTGCGTCGCCAGCGCATGTACGAGTTCCTCGACCGTCTCATCAACGTTTCGATCCCTCGTATCCGTGACTTTAGGGGTTTTTCGCCCAAGGCTTTCGACGGTAGGGGTAACTATACTTTGGGTGTGAAAGAGCAGATCATCTTCCCAGAGATAGAGTACGATAAAGTCGACCGCGTTCGTGGCCTCGGCATTACCATTGTCACCAGCGCCAAGAATGACATTCAGGCGAAGGCTCTGCTCGATAAGTTCAACTTCCCTTTCAGAAAGTAACCTGGAAAAGCTTGGCAACGAAGGAACGGCAATGGCAAAAAAAGCATTAGTTGAAAAAGCAAAGCGCACGCCGAAGTTCTCTAGTCGCGCCTACACGCGGTGCAACAAGTGCGGGCGTCCTAAGGCGGTATATAAAAAATTCGGAGTCTGCCGGATCTGTTTCCGAGAACTGGCGCTCAACGGGTTTTTGGCTGGCGTGACGAAAGCATCTTGGTAACGGAGACGAAAGATCATGCAAGTAACTGATCCAGTAGCAGACCTATTGACCCGTGTGAGAAACGCTCAAAAGTCGGGTCAAGAAGTTGTCAACATTCCAGCGAGCAAGATCAAGATTGCGATCACGCATATCTTGAGAGAAGAAGGCTTCGTAAAGAATTATAAGTGTATCCGGGACGGCAAGCAGGGTCTCCTGAAGATCGCTCTGGCCTATACGGAAGATGGTAAGCCGGCTATCCGTGAAATCCATCGTAAAAGCAGGCCTTCGCATCGCCTTTATGTGGCCTCTGATAAGCTGCCCTTCGTAAAGAACGGCTACGGTATCGGGATCATGTCCACATCCAAAGGGATCATGACCTGTCGTGAAGCTCGCAAGCTGCAAGTGGGCGGCGAGTATATCTGCTCTGTCTTTTAATCTGAGGTCGGAATCATGTCACGTATAGGTAAACAGCCCATTCCCGTTCCAGGCGGGGTCGAAGTTAAGGTCGAGGGTAGCCTCATTAAGGTCAAGGGACCGAAGGGTAAGCTCGAGAAGCAGCTACACCGTTCTATCAGCGTGGCCGTTGAAGGCGGAATCGTGAAGGTGAATCCTGTTGCCGATACTAAGGAGAACAGGAAGTTTCACGGTCTGAGCCGGACTTTGGTCTCCAACATGATCGCCGGTTGTTTTAAAGGCTATGAGAGACGTCTGACTTTAGTCGGCGTCGGTTATAGGGCTGCCAAGCAAGGCAAGGGTCTCAACCTTTCGCTGGGCTTTAGCCATCCCGTATATTTCGAAGCTGCAGAAGGTGTCGACCTGAACGTGGAAAAGAACACCACGATCATCGTCACCGGTGCTTCGAAAGAAGATGTCGGCGAAACAGCAGCGAAGATCCGCGGATTGCGTCCACCTGAGCCTTATCATGGTAAGGGTGTTCGTTACGAAGATGAGAAGATTGCGACCAAAGTCGGTAAGTCTGGTAGCAAGAAATAACGCGTAGGACGACAAGTCATGGGACAGACAGAGCAGAAAGCTGCGCATCGCGAGAAGCGCAAAAAAAGAATCAGAAAGAAGGTCTTCGGGACTACAGAACGCCCACGTTTGAGCGTTTTTCGTTCCGCTCGGCACGTATATGCCCAAGTTATTGACGACGTTCGTGGTGAGACTCTTGCTCACGTTCACTCCTTTACCAAAGGTTCGGAGCAACGTGCTAACAAGGCTCTTTGCAGCGAACTTGGCAAGAAGCTAGCAGCCGCGTGTAAGGCAAAGAACATCAGCAAAGTCGTTTTCGATAAAAACGGCTATGCCTATCATGGGCGCATCATGGCATTGGCGGACGGGGCACGTGAAGGTGGCCTGGATTTCTAAGAGTCAGCAGCGTGGAGGCGCAATTCAGTGGCTAAGGATGTGAACAGAGAAGGTCGGCGTGAACGCCCAGAGCGTAACGAAGAGAAGCGTGACGATAGCTTGCAAGACCGCGTAGTTAATATCGCTCGCGTAGCGAAAGTGGTCAAAGGTGGTCGTCGGTTTAGCTTTAGCGCTTTGATCGTAGTCGGCGATAGCAAAGACAAAGTTGGCTTCGGTCTAGGCAAGGCCAACGAAGTTCCCGATGCAATTCGCAAGGGTTCTGACCAAGCCAAGAAGAACATGATCTCAATTCGCAAAAACGGCGGAACGATTCCTTTCGAAGTCGTCGGTAAATATGGTTCAGCTACGGTCCTGATGTACCCCGCTAAAAAAGGTAAGGGTATCATCGCCGGTGGAGCTGTTCGTATCATCGCTGAACTGGCAGGGATTCAGGACATCGTGTGCAAGGTACACGGAACCAGAAATCACCAGAACGTCGTTCGAGCCGCTATCAACGGGCTGAAGCAGCTAGAGACGATCGAAGATTACGCGCGCATCCGCAACAAAGAGGCGCATGAAGTACTGCAGGCTCGTCATAGTCATTAATGAGGGCGCTGCCTAAGGGAGTTTTTGCAATGGCAAAGATCGTCGTAAAACAGACGAGTAGTCTCATCGGCAACAACGAGCACACCCGCAGAATCGTGTGGGCGCTCGGTCTTGGTCGAATCGGAACTACAAAAGTACACAAGGACAACAACTGCATCCGCGGCATGATCAATAAGGTCCGCCACCTCGTTGAGATTGAGCTGCTCGCTGAATAGGATGCTTGCTTAAGGTGGAATTTAGCATGAAATCTCTGGAAAATCTGCACCCAGCCCCCGGTTCCAACAAGGACAAAAAGCGCCTCGGTCGCGGCCCTGGCAGCGGTGTTGGTGGAACGTCTGGTAAAGGCCATAAGGGTCAGAAAGCTCGTAAGAGTGGGGGAATTCGCCCCGGTTTCGAAGGTGGACAGATGCCTCTGTACCGTCGCCTTCCTAAGCGCGGGTTTAAAAATCCTTCTCGGATCGAATACAATCCTATAAACTTGGAAGCTCTTAACGGTTTTGATGCTGGAACGACTGTAACCCCTGAGCTTTTGGCTCAAGGCGGTCTTCTAAGGCGTCCTGACCAACCCGTCAAGCTTTTGGGTCGTGGGACCTTGTCCAAGGCGTTGACCATTCGTGTTCACAAGGCGAGCGGTTCAGCGAAAGCAGCAGTGGAAAAGGCAGGCGGTAAAGTCGAGGAGATCTAGTAGTGGGACAACGGATATCATCTCTGCCTGAGGTGACTCTCAATCACCTGACCAAGAAAATTTTGTTTACCCTCGGGTTCTTGGCTCTTTATCGGGTAGGGGTTCATGTCCCCATTCCGGGCGTCAATTCAGAGGCTCTAGCTGAATTTTTCCGCTCTCAGGGTGCCAATCTTTTTGGGATGTTTAACATGTTCTCGGGAGGAGCTCTCGAGCGGTTCAGCATTTTTGCCTTGGGAGTAATGCCTTACATTTCGGCTTCAATTATTGTCCAACTTTTAACGGTAATCGTTCCGCACCTCGAGGCTCTTTCGAAAGAGGGGGATGCGGGTCGGAAAAAGATTACCCAGTACACGCGCTACGGAACTATCCTAATTGCTCTGGTTCAGGGCTTTATGATAGCTCGCACTCTCGCGTCATCGGCGATGGGCGGAGGGAACTTCGTAAGCGATCCTTCGACAAGCTGGGCCGTGATGACGGCCATATCGTTGACAGCGGGTACCGCCTTCGTCATGTGGCTAGGTGAGCAGATTACCGAGCGAGGTGTCGGCAATGGTATCTCTCTTATTATTTTCTGCGGAATCGTAGCGGGTTTGCCTAGCGTCATCGGCAGCACTTTTAGTAAGTACAACAGCGCCGATATGGATTTGGCGCAAATCGCCGTGCTTACTCTGGTTATTATTTCTATTACGGCAGGCGTCGTTTTCATGGAGCAAGGATCCCGACAGGTTCCGATCCAATATGCAAAGCGACAGGTTGGAAATCGGGTTTACGGGGGCCAGACTTCCCATTTGCCGATTCGGATAAATACTGCCGGAGTTATTCCTCCCATCTTTGCTAGTTCGCTGCTCCAGATTCCGGTAACAGCAGGACAGTTTTTGACAGGTGGGGCAGTTGCAACCTTCATCAGTACCGTGCTGATTCCTGGGGGCTGGCTTTACAATCTCATCTATCTTGTTCTTATTATCTTCTTCTCGTTCTTCTACACATCGATTCAGTTCAAGCCGGACGATATTGCAGAGAACTTGAAAAAGCATGGTGGTTTCATTCCTGGTATACGGCCAGGAGCTCGGACTTCTGAGTTCCTCGGAAAGATCATTAATCGGCTGACTTTATCCGGTGCGCTTTATTTAAGTGCGATCTGCTTGGTTCCGTCAACGATAGCGGATGCTTTCAATGTACAGTTCTACTTTGGTGGAACTAGCCTTCTGATTATAGTCGGCGTAGCACTTGAGACTTTTCGCCAAATCGATGCCCATCGTCAGTCCTTGCGGTACGAAGCTTTTATGAAAAGTAGCACCAGTATACGGAGTCGTGGGGGGCGTCGTTGATCATCATTCTTACAGGTGCTCCTGGTGCTGGAAAAGGCACGCAGGCCGATCTTTTGGCGGAGCGCCTAGGTTTTAAGAAGATCTCGACTGGCGATGCTCTGCGTCGTCACATCAAAGATGGAACAGAGATCGGCAAGAAGGCTCAAGGTTTCATGTCGGAAGGGAAACTTGTTCCTGACGACGTTCTTTTGGGAATTATCCACTCTGAGTTGGACTCAGCCCAGGGGCGTCGAATTCTCCTGGACGGTTATCCTCGAAACGTAGCTCAGGCAAAATCCTTGCGGAGTATAGTTGGATCAGACGGAATCAACGCTGTCATCCACCTAGATGTCGATCAGGATCTGCTTATTCAGAGAATCAGTGGGCGCCGCACCTGTACGAACTGCGGTGCTAGCTATCATATGCTTTCAAGTCCTCCCAAAAAAGCGGGTATGTGTGATCGCTGTGGCTCTGAGCTTGTTCAGAGACCTGACGATCATGAAGAAAAGGTCAAAGTTCGTCTCGAAATTTATGAGAGAGAAACGAGCTCTATTCTCGACTTTTATAAGCAGGCCGGCCTCTATCATCGCGTAGAAGGCGGTGGGAACACCGATCAGGTTTATGCTGCTGTCTCCCGCTTGTTGCCTGCTTAAAATCCCTGAGCGGAGCAGGTCGAACAGGGCTTGATAGCAAAGGTTTTCACTTGCTGATCCATGGTGAAGTGTGTAGAGTTTCGGCTCGGTCCCATGGGGAGGCAATCAGGCGTAAAGCCGAGGATGTGATATGGCCAAGGAAGATGTCATTGAAGTGGAGGGCATTGTAAAAGAGCCACTCCCAAACGCGATGTTCAAGGTTGAGCTCGAAAACGGGCATGAGGTCCTGGCACATATCAGTGGCAAGATGCGTATGCACTTCATTCGTATTCTACCAGGTGACAAAGTTAAGTTAGAAATCTCTCCGTATGATCTCGGACGAGGACGCATCGTCTACCGTGCGAAGTGATCGAGGGAGTCGAGCTTCATGGAAGCTGATATAAACTGAATCGGTCTGAGGGAAGGGTCCCGGCGGCTGCTGTCAGCCATGATGCGGTCCTATAAAGAATAGAGGGTCCGAGATGAAAGTTAGAGCAAGTGTAAAGCCTATTTGTGATAAGTGTAAGGTTGTTCGACGCAGGGGCGTTTTGCGCGTTATCTGTGAAACCAAGAAGCATAAACAGAGACAAGGCTAAGGAGTAGGCACATGGCACGTATAGCTGGCGTTGACCTACCAGGTCATAAAAGAGTCGATATCGCGTTGACAAGCATCTACGGTGTGGGTCGCAGGACCGCCCTGATGATTACTCGTAAAGCAGGTCTGGATCTCAACCGTAAGGCAGGCGATCTGAGTGCGGAAGAAGTGAACGTTATCCGCAAAGTGATCGACAGCGAAGGTGTGCTGGTAGAAGGTGACTTACGGCGTGAAGTATCTTTGAGCATCAAGCGCCTTATCGATCTCGGGAACTACCGGGGATTGCGTCATCGCAAAGGCCTGCCCGTCCGTGGTCAGCGTACCAAAACGAATGCTAGAACCCGGAAGGGTCCGCGGAAGACCATCGCCAACAAGAAGAAGTAAACCGAGCTAAAAGGATAGAGTCGATATGGCAAAGGCAGCAGTTGTCAAAAAGCGCAAGACCAAGAAGAACGTGCCTATGGGCGTGGCTCACATCCAGGCAACTTTCAATAATACGATTGTTACGATCACCGACCTCAACGGGGAAGTGGTTGCCTGGTCGACCGCTGGTGCAAAAGGCTTCAAGGGATCGCGCAAAAGTACCCCATTTGCAGCTCAAGTAGCTGCAGAAGAAGCGGGTCGTAAGGCTATGGATGCTGGAATGCGCTCTATCTCTGTTCTTGTAAAGGGTCCAGGCTCTGGTCGTGAAAGTGCTGTCAGGGCTCTTTCCGCCATAGGTCTTAAGGTCAATCTTTTGAAGGACATTACGCCGGTTCCTCACAACGGTTGTCGGCCTCCTAAACGTCGTCGCGTTTAATTGACTTTTCTCGGTTTGGATTCTAGGCAGCGGTGTACCCCTGTACTAGCAATCTTATGGACCGTAAAGAAATTGCTGGTAGAATGGCAAAAATCAGTCAATTAACCGGATCGTCGTCGGTTGGGTACTCCTTTGGGTCCTGGCCCGGGTAGAGTCCCGCAGATCGTTAACGGAGCCTAGACGGAGAAGCGTTCATGCATCGCAACTGGCAGGATTTGATCACTCCCAACAATGTTGAAATTGCCGCCTTGACGGATACCTACGGTAAGTTTATTGCCAAGCCGCTCGAGCGTGGCTACGGGATTACCCTTGGCAACTCCCTGAGAAGGGTACTGCTTTCGAGTATCAATGGCGCTGCTATTGTCGCTGTTCGAATTGAAGGTGTGGAGCATGAGCTCAGCACCATTCAGGGTGTGAAGGAAGATGTAACGGATATTATTTTGAACCTGAAACAGGTCAACATCCGCTACCTCGGTGAAAACGATGCTCGCATTACTTTGAAGTCGCGTGGCGAAGGTATCCTGAGAGCGGGTGATATCCAGGCGAGTAGTGATGTTGAGATCTTGAACCCAGACCAGCATATCGCGACCGTCGGTGAAGACGGCGTACTCAATATGGAAATGATCGTGCGCCATGGTCGGGGCTACGTTTCTGCGGATCAAAACAGAACGGAAAATATTCCTACGGCCTATATAGTTACAGATTCGATTTTTGCACCGGTTCGCCGGGTAGCATATAACGTTTCGAATGCCCGGGTCGGTCAGATGACTGACTATGACAAATTGACATTTGAGATCTGGACAAATGCAGCCGTTCGTCCTGATGATGCCTTGGCTTACGCGGCCAAAATCCTCAAAGAGCAGCTGACCATATTTATTAACTTCGATGAGTCTGAGGAAGTTGATAGCCGGAGCTCCGAAGAGACGATAGAAGCGAGACCACAGCTGAACGAGAATCTGTTCAAAACTGTGGATTCTTTGGAACTGAGCGTGCGTGCTGCCAACTGCCTAGAAAATGCGAACATCAAGTACATCGGCGAGCTCGTTACAAAGACCGAAGCAGAGATGCTGAAAACAAAGAACTTCGGCAGAAAATCGCTTAACGAAATCAAAGATATACTAGCTGAGATGGGGCTATCCCTAGGCATGAAGATCGACGGGTTCGATCCAGCTATGTTGCGGCAAAAAGAAAGCGACAGTCAGTAATTAGGTAAAGAGGCATTTATGCGACACAAACATGGCTATAGAAAACTGGGTCGAGATTCAGATCACCGTAGAGCGATGCTCCGCAATCTCGCGACTTCTTTGATTACCCACGAGCGAATCACAACCACACTCCCACGTGCGAAAGAGCTGCGTAGTGTTGTGGAGAAGATGGTCACCCTTGGCAAGAAGGGAAGCCTTCATCATCGTCGGCAGGCGAGCAGCTATCTTTTTGAGAAAGAAGCCGTCGTGAAAGTATTCAGTGATCTAGCGGGACGTTTCAAGGACCGTCAGGGCGGCTATGTGCGCATTCTGAAGCGTGGCCTTCGTGCCGGCGACGGTGCCCAAATGGCTATCATTGAATTCGTTGACTATGAATTGAAAGCCAAGGCCAAAGCCTAGGTTTTTACGACAGATGGAAGATCAAAATCCCGCCCAGAGCGGGATTTTTTTATGGGAGGAATCAGATCAGAGCCCGACATGCTACAATGTGACATGATCAGTAGGTAGGAGGGATTATGTCGTACAAGAACAGGGCTCATTGGCTAGCTGGGCTGTTTTGGATATCAATGCTCCAGATGTCTTGTAAGCCCATTGAGCGGCTTGAGGATGGGCTCGATCGATGGAGCTTTGGTATGACGGGCGGAACGGTGTTTAGTAATCCGTTTTTAGTAAGTACAAAACAGCTTCATTTTGATACGGGGGACCTTTTCGGCAAGGATGTCGTTCTTGAAGGGGAGGTGATTAAAAAGGGTGAGGCCGGTACATATTTGGTTTTGAAAGATGGAGATGGGCGCATTCTGGTAGTCATGACTCAACTTGAAAGCTCTTCTCGGGAGCTCGAGGGATACAAGAGTGGAAGCTTGCGTGTACTTGGTCGCCTCGAACGTGGTAAAAAGGGGCTTCCCTACGTGCTGGCTAAGGCGATTAAGGCAGGCGAGGGTTCGGCACCTTCTCTAGGTGCTACGTCCAAGCAGTAGAGCACAGATGTTTGCTTAGCTTGAAGAAGCCGAACGCGGAGAATATCTAGTCATGACCCTATTCATCTATGTTCTCCGCGACTTTTTTCGGTACGTGTTCAGCACCTTGTTTCTCTGTGTTTTTCTCTTCATGCTTTTCGACTTCATTCATAAGACCACCAATTATATTCCCCGCTATAATCCAAGCACCGATCTACTCTTAAAAGTATATCTTTATCAGTTGCCGAATCTCATCTCGCAAGCTCTGCCAATTGCATCTCTTTTAGCCTCAGTTATCACCATGGTCCTCTTGAGCCGTACCAATGAAGTAACAGCGATGCGAGCTGCGGGTATGGGACCTGGTTTAGTCGGTATGCCGGTCGTGGTGGGAGGGCTTATACTATGCCTTTGCTCAGTCCTTATTGGTGAATGGATGCTCCCGCGGTCGGCGGCACGCTTGCACTTCATTCAAGAGGTGCAGATCGAGCGAGAATCGGAAACACAAATTGCCGAGGGAGCACGTTGGCTAAAGAGCGGCAACATGCTTTACAATTTTCGGGATTATGATCCGATTACCAATATGATGACCGTCGTCAAGGCAATCGAGATGGGCGATAACTTTCGGCCTAAGCGAAGTATAGAGGCACGTTTAGCGACCTATCGTCCTGAGTTCGACGACTGGTTGTTGGAAGATGTAAAGATCCTCTATTTCTGGCCTAAGGGGACCTTGTCTTACAGTGAAGAGCGGGAGGTCATGCCGGTCAAGATTCCAGTGGAGCCGACAAAGCTTAAAAAAGAGAGGCGCCTACCTAATGAGCTATCGTCGCGAGAGCTAGTTGATCTGATCCGTAAGGGGACAGCGTCTGGAGCCGATGTTCAATTCTATCGTGTCGATTTTCATACAAAGTTGGCTTTTCACTTCGCACCGCTGGTTGTATGTCTCATAGGGCTCAAGTTTGGTTATAAGTCGGAACGCACCATGGAAACGGCGCGAGGTGTTCTCTTGGCTGTTGCGATAGGCATGAGTTACTGGTTTATTTTAAATGCTGCCCGAGCCCTGGCGAAGCGAGGTATCCTGCACCCCATACCTGCTGCCTGGGTTGCTAACGTAGTAATATTTTCCGTTTCCATCTTCAACATCATGCATCAGAAAAAAAAGGCTTAAGCGATAATATCGGCAAAGCATTGCACGCCTTTATGCTGAGGACTAGGCTTGGTGCCAGGACGAAGCAATTGGTAGGTCTGCATTCCTGCTGTGTGAGCAGCATCTAATTCTTCAGATATATCCGAGAGGAATAGACAGTCATCCGCATTAGCTTCACAGCGAGCGAAAATGTTTCGATATGAGGAGGAGTCTCGCTTAGATCCTATCGCAGTATCGAAATATTTTTTAAAGTAAGGGGTGAGATCTCCATACTCGCTGTAGGTAAAAAGCAATTTTTGGGCTTCTACTGATCCCGATGAATAGACAGCGAGATTAATTCCTCTTTCGTGCCAGTCCTTCAGGGCTGGCGGAACATCGGAATAAACGTGGGAGCGATAGTGACCATTTTCGTAACCAGCCTTCCAAATTTTGCCTTGCAAAGCTTTTAGAAGTGAATGCTTTTTGTCTTCATCTATCCAACCTATTAGTTTTGCCACAATCAGCTCAAGATCGATCCGCTCACTGGCCGAACGATTAAGATCTTCTTGCCACAAACGGGTTAAGATCTCCCTAATCTCTGGGGTATCACGGTACTTCTGTACAAATTCCCGCATCTGGGTGCGGGAATATGGAAAAAGCACGCTATGTACGAAATCTATGGAGGTCGTTGTGCCTTCTATGTCGGTTATTATCCAGGCCACTAATTGGCCTCCATCAATATGTCGGGTTGAATGCAAGGTCGATACCGGAGTCTGTGTACTGAGGAACCCAGCCGGCTTTATCTATAAAGACCCGGATTGATTTTACAAAGGGCTTAGGACCCAGATCGAACCAATGTTTGACGCCTGCCGGTACGCTGAGGAGATCACCAGCCTGGCAAAGGACGGAGAAGACTTCCTCATTGAGATGAAACCAAAAGAGGCCTTCTCCATGCACAAAAAAGCGGATTTCATCTTCAGAGTGAGTGTGTTCCGCCAGGAATTTCTTTCGTACCCCGAGTAAATCAGGGGTGTGTTCGTGAACATTGATAACGTCAGCTGTCTTGTAGCCGCCTTTTGCCATGAAGGGACCGAGGACGTGCTCGTAAGCACCAAGAATTTCGTCCTGACTGGCTTCTCTGGGAAGAGCTGCTGCAGCTTCCCACTTATCATGCCAAATACCCCGTGCCTCTAAGAAAGCCTGGATATCGCTGAATTGATCCAAGCGCTGACCTTTACTAGGAAAATTCAATATGGCCATGTCGAGCCCTCCCTCTCGTTCTCGAGAAGGACTAACAGAAGCCAAGAAAGATTTCGAGACTAAAGGAAAAGGAGAGCTGAAGCGCGAGCAGTAACTGGTCAATATGACTGCTATAGAATAGGCCAAAAGAGTTGACTTTTAAAAGTTCACCTGTTAAATGGAGGACGTACGAATTTAACTCATTTGTACCACACAATCATGGTCTCTAGGATGCCTTGCTCACCGTGGTGGTTGTTGCGGGCTATTTTTATTTTTAGTGGTCAAATCTATGGATCGTCAAAGTCGAGACAAAGTCATGGCATTTGTGGGCGCTTATATTGAGCCCTTAGGCTATGAATGCGTCGAGGTAGAGTGGGATGCGGCAGAAGAAACGCTGCGTATATTTATCGATCATGCAGACGGCATCCGCATGGAAGACTGCCTTCGGGTCAACGACGCTTTGATTGAAAATACCGAGCTTGATGCCTTAATGCGCGGAGATTACCGCCTTGAGGTTAGCTCGCCTGGTATCGAACGACCTCTACGCAAACGCGATCATTTCAGTAAATTTGCAGGTCAGCCTGTTTTTATTCGACTGCAGGATAGGGTTCAGAATCGGACAGAAGGGTCGGGAAAGCTTCTTGGAATTGACCAAGATGATGTCGTATCCTTAGAATTACCGGCAGGCATCTGGACCTTTCCTTTCCAAACGATCCGCAAAGCTCATATTGTGTTCGACTGGTAAGCAGCACAGGCATAGTGTTGGGGTGACGGGTCTTTCTTATCTACGCATAAGGATCGACGGACGATGACTTTACTCGATAGTTCAGAACTCGAATCAGAGCTCCGCAAGGTGATCTCCGGCGTCAGCCGCGATAAAAATTTGGATAAAGCGGTTATCATTGATGCCCTTCAACAGGCCGTTGTACATGCTGCGCGGCGCACGCTGGGCGCTACTGCGGACCTTGAAGCTCACTATAACGAAGATACGGACGAGATTGAACTATTTCAGTTTCGAACAGTTGTCGATGACGATGATGTCGCCAACGAAAACCTGGAAATTGCCCTGCAGGATGCACGTAAACTTGACCCAGAAACAGTTCTGGGTGACGCCATCGGTATCAAAATTGATACTTCTAAATTTGGTCGTATCGCAGCTCAATCCGCGAAGCAAATCATCGTTCAGAAAGTGCGCGATGCGGAGCGGGCCCAAGTTCATGAAGAATTTAAGGATCGAGTTGGAGAGATTCTCAGTGGTTACGTGCGTCGCTTTGAAAGAAACGATATCATCGTCGACCTAGGCCGGACGGAAGCCGTGATTCCTTATAAGGAACAGGGACCGACTGAAAAATTTCGAGTCAAAGATCGCATTCAGGCTTACGTGGTTGACGTCAAACGTTCGAGCCGCGGTCCGCAAATTATAATGTCCCGAGCCCACCCCGGTTTCCTGGTCGCTTTATTCAGTCAGCATGTCACCGAAATTTATGATGGAATTGTAACGATTGAGGCTGCCGCTCGGGATCCAGGCTATCGCTCCAAGATCGCGGTTTATTCGCGCGATTCTTCGGTCGACCCTGTAGGGGCCTGTGTTGGCATGAAAGGCTCGCGCGTTCAGGCTGTCGTTAATGAGTTGAATGGCGAAAAGATTGATATTATACCCTACGATTACGACCCAGCTAGACTAGTCTGCAATGCCTTGGCACCCGCGGTTGTTAGCAAGGTCATCGTTGAAGAAGAGACCCATGGCATGGAAGTGATTGTTGCTGACGATCAGCTGTCGCTCGCTATCGGTAAGCGGGGTCAAAACGTACGGCTCGCTGCCCAGTTGACTGGTTGGAAGCTCGATATTAAGAGCGAATCCTCGGTCGAAGAACGACTGGCAGGAGCTAAAGATATTCTGACTACGATCGAAGGCCTTGACGATATGACTGCTGAGCTTCTTGTGCAGGAGGGTTACATGACCCCCGCAGACGTGGCTCAGATGTCGCCTCGGACTCTTAATCGTCTCCTCAACATGGACCACGATCAAGCTTTGATCTTAGTCGAAAAAGCCAAAGAAGCAGCCAGCCAGATGGCGCAGGGCAAAGGTGAAATCAGGCGTCTGTCAGCTGCTCCCAGCGAACTGCTCGCAAATTCCTCAGCCTCTCCCCTTGCTCTTGACAATAAGGCCGAAGACTCTCAAATTAGCGAGCGAGTTAAGGTCTTTTTGGAGCTTTCGGGTGTGGGTGAAGCCAATGCTCACGCTTTGGCTGAGGGTGGATACGTCACAATTGGTGATATAGTCGCCGATTCCGTCGAAGAAGTAGCTCAGAAAACAGGTTTGTCGATTGGCGTAGCGCGGACTATCCAGATGGCAGCCGATCGCTATTTACAGTCTGAGTGATCAAAGAGGGGAAGGATTACCGATCCCCTCAGCTCTCATGGAGAGCATAAACCTTTTGCCATGCTACGCTTCGGGTGGGTGGCTAAAGGTCAATCAGAAGAACATTGGGGGACGGTTAACGAATGTCCAAAATTCGTGTATACGAGCTAGCCCGTGAGCTTAAAATTGAAAGCAAGCTGCTCGTCAATAAGCTTAAGGACCTCGGCATTGAAGTCGCAAGCCATCAGAGTACATTAAGCGCTGATCAAATTCTAAAGATTAAGCGTGAGCTGAGTGGCGATGCTTCTAGCCGAGCTCCTAAAACCAGTCCGTCTGTTATACGGCGTCGCCGTAGTCCAGCAGAGGAGGCTGCAGCCGCTACCCCAGAGATGTCAGATGAAGATCTCGAAGGAGCGGAGCCAGAAGTCGCAAGAGCTGTCGAGACCGAGCCCTCAAGCGATGCAGCAGAAATAAGTGCTCGCGCCAGAGGCGAGGATGTTGAAGAGAACGGGATTGAAGCCCAGGCTGAGCCGGTACCGGCACCAGCAGCCCCACCTGAGCCTTCAGCGGTTCCCTTGGCTTCAGCGTTGACAGCGACGGAGTCCATGAAAGCGCAGGAGTCGCCTCCTTCGGCTTCCGCGACCATGGCATCTCAACCCCCGGCTCCAGCGGCTTCTAGTATTGAGAAGCCCGCTGCCGCTCCACCTCCAGCGGCAGAAGAAGCCGTCAGTAGACCTGCGGCTACGAGGGCTGATACCGAAACACCTCCGGCTCCGCCTCGAGTTAGCGAGACGATGAGTCGTCCAGCGGCTCGACCGGAAGCAAGGCCGGTAAGTCATAGTCCTGCATCGGAGTCCCGTTCTATGCCCCGTCCCCAAGATGGATATGAAACTGCGAAGATCGTTCGGCGTGAACCACCACCACCCCCGCCGTCTCAGTCTCAGACGGCGCATGCTTCTGCACCCTCTCATGTTATAAAATCTCCGGGGCAGCCCGGAGGAGCAACTATAGTTCGGCGCTTGGCTACTAATGAAGATGGCGAGCCTCGACGGGTCAGCTCTCCGATTAAAATCGGAGGTGGAGCATCTAGCGGCGGGCATTCGCCTAGTCCAATGCAGCGCAGTGGTCCTGGTGGTTTCCCATCTTCGCGTCCACCCGCGCACGAAGGTGGCCCTCGCCGGACTGGTGAAATGATTCGAAGTGGAGGGATGAGTAAACCCCACGAAGTTGAAGTCCCGGCTGAGCTCGTTAGCGGTAAAGCCGCATGGCGTGAAGACGGACTAAAAGTCAAAGAGAAAGACAAAGAAAAAGATAAGAAGCGCACCTTCCTCAACACGGAAGCGGACGAACCAGTTCTGAAGCGGCAGCCTAAACAGCGTCGGGATCAGGTGAATCTTCGCTCTTTACTCAATCAGGCAGACTCTATCGAAGAAGAGTTTGTCGAACCTGAGGTGGTTGAGGCTCCCGTAGAAGAAGATAAAAAGCGAACCGTCTACATGCCGCAAGCGCCGCATCGTAGAAAAGATATTAAGCGTCGCAAGGACCTGAAAAAGACCCAGCTAACAACACCACGTGCCTCCTACCGTGTAGTTAAAATGGGCCAGGAAATCACCGTAAGCGAACTAGCGAAACAGTTAGCAATCAAAGCTACTGACATCATCAAGAAGTTGATGGGTCAGGGTATTATGGCAACGATCAATCAGCCGCTAGATTTTGATACAGCTACCCTTCTGTCTTCAGAGTACGGCTTCGAAGTTAAGAGCAATATAGTATCAATCGAAGACATCTTGACTGAAAAGCGCAAAGCTCATGAAGGCGCTGAAATGGTCGAGCGTCCCCCGATCGTCACCATTATGGGTCACGTCGATCACGGTAAAACATCGATCCTTGATGCTATTCGTAAGGCTAAAGTTGCAGCTTCCGAAGCTGGTGGTATTACGCAGCATATTGGTGCCTATACCGTTGAAGAAGGTGGCCGGCAGATTGCTTTCCTGGATACGCCTGGTCACGAAGCCTTCTCTTCCATGCGTGCAAGGGGAGCAAGCGTTACAGATATCGTTGTACTCGTCGTTGCCGCTGACGATGGTGTGATGCCCCAGACCGTGGAGGCTATTTCACACGCTCGCGCTGCAAACGTGCCAATTATTGTTGCTATCAATAAAATTGATAAACCTAATAAGAACTTCGATCGGATTCACGCAGAGCTCGCTGAGCACGGCATTCAGTCGGAAGACTGGGGCGGTGAAAATCAGTTTGTGCGGGTTTCAGCTCTACAAGGGATTGGTATCGATGACCTCCTGGAAGCAATTCTGCTTCAATCGGAAGTCCTCGAACTGAGAACTCCTCTCGATGTACCTGCCTCGGGTGTCGTTGTCGAAGCTCATTTGGACAAAGGACGCGGACCGGTTGCAACCATCATGGTGCAGAAGGGTATTCTCAGCGTCGGTGATCATGTCGTTGCTGGATCCAAGATTGGCCGCGTTCGTGCTATGCATGATCATACAGGAAAGCGCGTGAAATTCGCTGGCCCATCAACTCCCGTGGAAGTCGTGGGGCTTTCTGAAGTTCCCATGGCCGGAGATAAAGTCGATGCGGTCGAAGATGAAAAAACTTCAAGGGAAGTTGCGGATTGGCGCAAAGATATTGAATTCCGTAGTTCTCAAAGTCGCTCCTCGGCAGCTTCGCTCGATCAGCTACTAGCCAAGGTGAAAGAAGCTGAAACTCCTGAAGTGCCGGTTATTATTAAAGCGGACACTCAAGGTTCGGTCGAAGCTATTGCAGAAGCAGTCACTAAACTCAATTCGGATAGAGTTCGAAACCGGATCGTTCATAAAGCGGTCGGTGGTATCAACGAGTCGGATATCTCTTTGGCAGCTACCTCGGGCGCTGTACTCTTTGGTTTCAACGTCCGTGCGGCACGCGGTTTAGATGACCTAGCTGAGAAGCAAGGTATTCTAATAAAGTATTTTAGTGTGATCTATGAAATCGTCGATGTACTCAAGTCGGTGATGGCAGGCAAGCTGCCGCCGATACAGAAGGAAGTTATTCAAGGTCATGCCGAAGTTCGTCAGACTATTAAAGTGCCTAAAATCGGGATTGTTGCCGGTACTTCAGTGCTCGACGGTAAAATCACCCGGAACTCACAGCTGCGGCTTATCCGAAACGATGTTGTTATCTACTCGGGCAGGATTGGTTCACTGCGCCGCTTCAAGGACGATGTCCGTGAGGTCGTTCAGGGCTACGAGTGCGGTATTGCGATTGAAGGTTACTCTGATATCCGCGAAGGCGATGTAATCGAAACCTTCATAATTGAAGAGCATGCACCGGCTCTTTGATATTACCTTCTTCCTGAGGTCGGCTCGCTGAAAGCGTCCGTCCTCGCGTTATGAGGCCCAGCCCTTCTTCAAACGGGCCGGGTTTTTCTTCATTCGGCGCTCCCAAAACAGAGCGCAGAGGACACGATTTTATGGGACTCAGACAAGAGCGAATGGCCGATCAGATTAGAGATATACTGGCTTTAAATTTTCAAGGTGGTCAACTTAACGATCCTCGCCTTGAACTCGTGACTCTTACGGCAGTCAAGCTCACTGCCGACCTTCAGCTCGCGACTATCTATTACCGAACATACGATGAATCAGCAGCTGCCGGAGCGCAGCGAGGGCTTGAATCAGCCAGCAGTCTTTTTCGAAGGCAATTGGGACAAGCACTCGACATCCGCCGCGTGCCGCAGCTTCGCTATCTCTACGACAAGAGTCTCGAACACGCTGCGCGCATCGAGACTTTGCTAGGCGAAATAGCTAGCGAGGAATCTCTGGAAGCAGAGAGCGAAAGCGATCAACAAGGCAAAAGTAAAAGCACACCCGGCTGAAAGGAATTTATTGTGAGATCCGCGGCTCCTTCGGTCAGCCCAAAAGATGGCATGCTTCTCATTTACAAGCCAGGAGGCATGACTTCGAAAGACGTTTCTCGCTGGTTTCAAAAGCGCTTGGGCCGGGTAAAGTTGGGCCATGTAGGGACACTCGATCCACTGGCAGAAGGTCTACTTCCTATACTGTTTGGGAAAGCGACCAGACTTCAGGATTATCTAGTTTCAAGCACTAAGTGCTACGAATTTGATGTCACCTTCGGAGCTGCGACAGACACTATGGATGCCGATGGGCAAGTGGTAGAAGAAGCCGCATCCGACCATATTGAGCTTTCGCAGCTCCAAGAAATATGTGCGGGATTGATTGGGGACTTTTTACAAGTTCCCCCTCTTTATTCGGCAATTAAATTTCAGGGTAAACCTCTCTATGAATACGCCCGAAAAGGCAAAACTGATGCAGTGCCGCTCCAGCTCCTGCGCAGGATCGTGCAAATTGCTGATCTAGAGTGCCTAGGCTATGAGGCAGGCATCGGACGCTTCCGTATCGTTTGTTCCAAGGGAACCTACGTGCGTGTGGTAGCGACGACGATAGCTGAGAAAGCTGGAAGCCTTGGCACCGTCAGTCGCCTAATTCGGCTGGGTTGCGGGTCTTTACGCTCTAAAGACGCCTGGACTCTTGAGCAACTCGAGGCCAGGCTCGATAAACTTGATGAGTGCATTGTCCCCATTCATGCGATCAAATTGGACATTCCTTGCTGGCGAACCTTGGATGGCAATCTTGTGCAGCGCCTTAAAATGGGCCAGGAAATGCAGGTTGAAATGAAGGCATTCGAAGGCGGACTGGTGCACGATGGTGTGCGTCGCGCCACAATTAGATCACTTGACCATGTCGTCTTTATCGATAACAATGGTGTCTCTTTTGGTATCGGTAGCGCTATGGTACTCAACACGGGTCGTATAGCGGTTAGAATGAGGAGAGGACTCTCATGAGCGGAAATCTCAAAAATTATCTTTTTACTTCGGAATCTGTCAGTGAGGGCCATCCTGACAAAATTTGTGACCAGATTAGCGACGCAATTCTCGACGCGCTTCTGGCTCAAGACAAGTACTCTCGTGTAGCCTGCGAAAGCTTGGTAAAGACTGGTCTAGTCGTGATCGCTGGTGAAATAACCAGTAAGGCTCAGATCGATTACGCTCGAATTGCGCGTGAAACCATCGAAGAAATTGGTTATACCGATGGCTCCCTGGGATTTGACGCGAAGAGTTGTGGAGTAATCCTCTCTGTCGAGCAACAGTCGCCTGATATTTCGATGGGCGTTACAGAAGGTCAAGGACTTCACACCGAACAGGGTGCTGGTGATCAGGGGATGATGTTTGGTTACGCCATCAACGAAACCCCTGAGTACATGCCTGCGACGATTAGCTACGCCCATAAGCTGCTGCAACAGCTGTCTCACTCTCGACGTCAAAATCTAGTCAATTATCTGCGCCCTGATGCAAAGAGCCAGGTAACTGCAGAGTATCGTGACGGCCAATTGAGCCGGATCGATGCGGTTGTTATTTCCACGCAACATTCTCCAGACGTCAAGCACGCCGATCTCACAGATTACGTCATCAACGAAGTCGTCAAAAAAGTGATCCCAGCGGAACTTCTCGACAAAAAGACAAAGTTTCATATCAATCCTACTGGACGCTTCGTAATTGGCGGACCGCAGGGTGATTGTGGGCTCACCGGTAGAAAGATTATCGTCGATTCTTACGGTGGCCACGGTGCCCACGGTGGGGGCGCCTTCTCGGGCAAGGACCCGACTAAAGTTGACCGTTCTGCAGCTTACATGGGACGCTATATTGCCAAAAATATCGTAGCGGCTGGCCTCGCAAATCAGTGCCTCGTTCAGCTTGCTTATGCGATTGGTGTCGCAGAACCAGTTAGCGTCTACGTCAATACTTACGGGACAGGTAAAGTGTCCGAAGAAAAGTTGGCTACTGCTATTCGCGAAGTTTTCCGCCTTACGCCTCGCGGAATTACCGACTCTCTCGATCTTTTGCGCCCTATCTATAAGAAAACCGCTTCTTTTGGTCACTTCGGGCGCGATATATTCCCTTGGGAACGCCTTGACAAGGTCGACGCTCTCAAGTCTTGCATCAAATAAGCTCACTCTCTCGGGCTTTTAGTCTAAAATTTAACCGCGCAGTGATGCGCGGTTTTTTTTTATGGTTCCTTCTCGTGTCCGGCCTCGTTATAGTGGTGCTTATGGAACAAAAGACCAATGGCTCACACAAACAGCGTATTGTCATCGTCAATCGGGATTTCCAGTTTCGCTACACCGGAGCGGCTGTCCTGGTAGGGCTGCTCTCTACCGCGTTGACAACGACCCTGATACTCTATCCCCTTTACAAATTCGAAATTTTGCGGATTCCGCGCTTCCTACCCCTTCCTATTCTTTCGGTCATGGGCACAGCGGCACTCTTGAATATGGGGCTGGTAGCCTTTATGGGCATACTCCTTACTCACAGGATAGCGGGACCTATGTATTCTCTCGTGCGGCAGTTCCGGCGCGTCGAGGAAGGGCGCTGGTATGGTCAGATGAAGGTCCGTGAGGGAGATGACCTTAAGTATCTGGTTCGTAACTTCAACGCTATGCTGGAAGCCATCAATCGCCAAGCCCACGTGGATTTTGAAAAACTTAGGCAAGTGCGGAGTCTGCTGGTTTCGTCCGAGTGGAGCGATGCTGAAAAGGTTTCAAGAGCCCTGCTTGAAATAAAAGCTCTCGATGAACGTCTACGTAGCCGATTGCATGCCAATACTGAAGAAGAACAAACAGCGAGTCGCTAAATGTATATTATTCGCCTGACGGGTACTTTCATGGCCGCCTTGCCTAGCGGAGTCGTGCTAGATGTGCAAGGTGTAGGCTATGGAATCGAACTTCCACTTTCAACTCTTTGCCAGCTGCCTCGAGTCGGACAGGCCCTTAGCCTCTGGGTCTATAGCCACGTGCGCGAGGATGCGATTCGATTTTTCGGATTCCGCAGCTATGAAGATCGGCAGGTTTTCGAAATCCTACTGAGTTTGACTGGAGTAGGCCCAAAGGTTGCATTAGCTATCCTCTCGACCTTGAGCGTCAGTGCGCTCGAGCGTTCGGTGTTGAAGCAGGAAACCCGGGTTCTGGAAAGTGTCCCTGGAGTTGGTGCGCGTCTTGCGGAGCGTATTATCGTCGAGTTGAAGCCAAAAATGAACCGCTTGAAAGCTGCCCAAATGCTCGATCTAGCCGAAGGTTCGGTGCGTCTCGATTCTGAAAATTTTGACACTGTGCTACCGGACCCCATAGAGGAATACGAAGCCGCTCGAGAGCTGCTGTTTTCCGATCTCAGCTCTGCGCTTGAAAATCTTGGCTACAAAGATAAAACCATAGATCCGCTTATAGCAAAGCTTCGCCAAGAAAAAGCCTTGAATACCTTTCCGGATCTCATGCGTTCGGCACTGCGCAAGTTGAGTCAGGGAGTTCTGGAAATGGAAGCTCGCCCAAAAAAGGGTGCTTCTGAAAAGATTAACAAACCTGGAAATAAGTCTAAGGGAAAGGGCTTGGCTATCGACGAGAGCGAGCTCTTTTGATGAGGTAAACGGGTATGGACCCAATCGAAATCCGCGTGCATAAGCCCGAAGCGAAGGGCAAAAAACAACCAGAGAGTGCCAGCGAGCTAGAGCCCAAATATCATCCGACACACTATCTGACTCAGGGCAATTCTCTTGAGGGAGATGAGCCCCTAGACCAACAGCTAAGGCCGAGCCGCTTCGAAGACTATCCTGGTCAGGACACTGTTAAATCCAATCTTCAAGTATATGTGGCTGCAGCTCGCAAGCGAGCTTCTCCGCTTGATCACAGCCTTTTTCACGGACCGCCTGGACTTGGCAAGACAACTCTTGCCAAAATAGTTGCTCTCGAATTGCAAGCGCCTTTCTTTCAAACCAGCGGCCCTTCTATTGATAAGCCGGGAGACCTTGCTGGAATCCTTGCGGGGATGGAGCCAGGGAGTGTTCTTTTTATCGATGAAATCCATCGTCTCCCCATCACTGTGGAGGAGATCCTCTATTCGGCTATGGAAGATTTCTGCGTCGATATTCTGGTAGGGCAGGGGCCGACGGCTCGAACTGTGCGTATGCCTATCAATCCTTTTACGCTGATTGGCGCTACTACGCGAATGGCCAGCCTTTCAGCTCCTTTGCTGAGCCGCTTTGGTATCCAGGAGCACTTGGAATTCTACGATGTCGAGTCTCTTTCTCTCATCTTGCGGCGCAGCGCCCGCCTCTGGCAAATCGATCTGGCTACGGACGGAGCATCGGAGCTGGCCCGGCGCTCCCGTGGGACGCCACGAATAGCCAATCGTCTTCTCCGTCGCGTGCGCGACTTTGCAGACTTTCACGATCTTAAAGAACTCCATGTTGATATTGTGGATCTTACTTTGACTCGCCTTCATATCGACAGCGCAGGGCTGGATAAAATGGACCGAAGAATCCTGCGAGTGATTAAAGATAGATACAAAGGTGGGCCCGTTGGTATTGAAGCTCTTGCGGCCACTGTGGGCGAGGAACGTCACACAATAGAGGACGTGTATGAGCCTTTTTTGATGCATCAAGGTTTCATCCGTCGTGGTCCCCGGGGGCGGGAACTGAGCCCAAAAGCCTTGCAGCACCTGGATTCTGTCGCAGAAGATTTTTGACTACGACAAGCTGCTTTATGAAAAATTTACAAGAGGCGAGTGGAATCCGGTGGTGAGTTTCGTTATGATAGGCCGCTTTTTGAAAGAGAATATTCAAAGCAGGAGGTCTTCTGTGAAGCTCAAGTCAGGACTTTTTAGCATTATGGGTCTAGTCCTTCCCCTCGAAAGCGCAGCAACCGCTGCCCAAATTGAAATTGGCGGAGAGTATCACTTCAGTCTTTTCAATACCAACGACGGTCTGAACCCAGAAAATCTTCAGACCAAAGAAACTGATATGGCTATTCGTGCGGCCAAAGTCGCCTTGAGGGGCGCGCTGAGCGATCAGATTACCTGGAACGTCCTCTATCAGCTCGACAAAAGAGAGCTTGAGCGCTACTGGTTGACGAACAAGCTCACTGACGACTTCGAAGTTTCAATCGGTCAGCAGAAGATCAAAACTTACGGCTGGCATCGCCGTTTAACAAGTAGCGCAACCAGTCCTGTTCGAGGAGCTTACCTCGATAAAAATCCGTTCAAGGATGTACTGGCCGTAGATTTCTCTTATAAATTGGCGGGGACGCTGTCTCTGACTTTCGTCAAAGATTACTTCGATACCGAAGCGGCTTGTACCAATCAGGGCACAGGTTGCAAGTCATGGAATCCAAAAGACGTCCAAAAGCAACCTGGTATCGTATTTGAGTGGATAGGCGCTTTCGGACCTGTTCAGCCACTTGTCCAGTACGCAAGCTACGATAGGGGCCATAGCTCAATCGTTTCTGCTGGCGTTAGGTACAAGAGCGACCTGATTGATTCACATCTAGACTTTACTCAGGATACTCGCAATGCCAAGGGCCTAAGTCCAAGTGGTGAGGCGGAAGATCAAGAGAATAAGTTTACTGGTATGGTCGTATATGCTGAATTCAAAGGCGGAAACTATACCCCCTACGTTCATTACTCGACTCTGGAATCCGATCTCTATGCTGCGCCAGCGGCTAAAAAAGTTGAGACTAATAAGGACGGCCAGCTCGATAATAATGAAGGCACCCTCTCTGCCGGTGTGTTCTTCGAGAACTGGG
>JBGSTX010000193.1:0-9529 GCA_041736305.1 Oligoflexus sp.
CCTTTACCACTTCGGCGAAAACCAAGCATAGGCCTAAAGGTAAAGGGTTGGGCTAGGATCACGATCACCCCAAAGGCGAAGGCCAAGCCAATGTCAAAGGCTAAGTTTAATTGACCAGTGGCCGACGCCATAGGCGAGGCCTACTTTCTCTTCTAGACCTAATACACTGACTTACATTCCGGCAAGTGCGTTTTGCCTCAAGGAGCGCTATGCAGGTACCCTAACTGCCGCGCGGGCAAGAGCTGATGGGCCTCCACTCGCTTCGTTAAATTTTCTGCTTCAAGTCGCGAATGAGTTCGAGATTTTTATAAGCTCTAAATTAAACCGAATCTCCTGTCGCGACTCACAGCAGAAAAGTGCAGCAACGCGAATATAAATGCTCTGCATATATTATGCAGATCGGAATAAATATCCGTGGAACTGGCAATATCGTCTATTCGGATCAACTTCGACTAAGTATCTGATTCTGCCTGCGCTCTTCTAGACAAGGTTCGTAGCAGCTTCGCTCTTCTTAACTTGTTAAAGCTGGCACATGCGCCAAAAGCAGCCTTATGAATCTAATAATTATGAATCTAATAAAATACTTTTGCACAGTTCTATCCATCTATTAAGGCGCGTCTGAAATTTCGTTTAAGAAGCATTGTCTTCTCACACTTTCTTGTAGATTTGAGAACGCAGTCGGTCGTAAGGTCCCTAACATCTAACTTTCACACTGTCTTTGGAAAGGAAGCTCACTATGAGAATCAATCAACTTTGTTCCGGCCTTCTATGTTCGCTTGCGCTTGTTAGTCTGAGCGTCAACTGTTCGCAACGTGAACCTGCTCCTGTTGAGAGCACCCCTTCAATGGAAACAACTGGAACCGGAACTCCCGCTGACATGGGTGCAGGAACCGCAGGTGATACCACTCCTGATACAAGTGGAACGCTGAGTGGTGCTGGCACTATGGGTTCCGATACGGGAGCTATGACGGATGGCTCGATGGGTGATACCACGGGTACTGCAGGTAGTACGACCGGCACAGAGACAGAAGCTGCCGACGAAGCCACAACTACAACAGAAACACCGAGCTCAACCGAGCAGCCCGGAACAAAAGCAAGTGCTCATGGGGAATGCAAGAACATGAGCGGCAAAGCTCTTGATGACTGTATGAAGAAAATGCACAGCAAAAACCCTACTAAAACCAAGTAATAGCTCTGCACTCTCGAGTGGAACAGATCAAAGCTGTTCCACTTTTGAGGAGATTCAGCTCAGCATCTTCCCTAAAACAAAGCCCAGACCTACCGCACCTAAGACATAGCCGTAAGGCTTGCTCTTGAACTGCTCTTGAGCTTTACCACGCCATTGACCAAGAGTCTGTTTCATATCTCTCACGGGCTCAGCATTATCCATGGACATCGGGACCTGTCTCTCTTTGGAGTCAGTTGCCTCCATATCCATATCTTGTGGATAGCCCATCCCTTCGTCCTGCCCCAGACGGTCGACTGAATCCATCTGTTGGACAAAAGGAGTTTCATCCCGCACCTGGATCGCCGCTTCCTCAGCTGACAGCGTGTCTGAATTGAGAGCTGGCATGCCAAGACTTTCGTTGATAGTCGACCCAATTGAGAGGGAAGAATCGTAGGGTTCTTGGCCTCGAATCATATCGGCTCTTTCCTGCTCGTTACCTGGGCTTCTGCTGTTTCGGTTTCTCTGAGATTGAGGGGTGATGTCAGACATAAACGACTCTCCCTAAGTAAAATTATAAATGTGAAATTAAAGAGGGTGCTGGGAATTTCCCTGCCAGGCGTCTTGAAAACTCTCGCGATAGACACCCTTTTCGATCTTTTGCAAAGCCTGTTCCACTGTCTCCATGTTGAGCACACAACCATCGTAAGTTTTGATGAATTCGGCTTTATTGGACTCAAGCTGAACCGAAAGCAAGCGCGCTGCTTCTTCCTCATCGATAATTTGTAGGCCTATCAAGGCGTACATTTTTCCAGACATACTTCCTTCAAAAAAGAGCTTCTGCATCCGAGCTCGGGCATCTGGCTCAGTCTCAAGCATATTCATAAGAGCCTCGAGATTTTTGGAACGACTGAGGGTAAAGCCCACATAGGCCGATTCGAGGACATCAGTCTTAGCTAGCAACTGATAGGCTTCATCCATAGTCTGATCTCTAAGAGCTATTGCCGTTTTGCCCCTCGAATCGGTCGCTGTATGTGCTGCTGCTAGATAGTAAGGACTCATCAGGGCAAGAGACAGGAGCCCTGCAGAAATAATTCGATGGCAGTGCATGGAAGTCGACCGATACATTGCAATCCCCCTTAGAGTGAAGCGCTTCCGCGCAGGTCGGAGCAAGATCCCATTCATAGCACGTGCTTCCCTGTGCTCCACATCTCAAGGCAAATTCCTCCGGAAAAGGATCTTTTGCACTGGCTGCTCAAGGGCGACAGTCATAGCGATCAGATTTCGTTCTCCCAAAGGTCTGAAACAGTTGACACATATGTCCTTATAGAGGTACACACCAGTCGAAATGAATTAATGGGAGATTGGTGTATGCAACTACAAAATTTGCTAGGCTCAGCCTGCTTCATGGCCTTTTCTTTGACTGCTTTCGCAAGTGCTGATTACGTAAAATTTAAAACTTCTCAGGGCAATGGCTCCTACGGCAAGTTTGATCAAAATCCTACACCTCACTCGATCACGATCAATGCAGACGGACGTACTGGGCGCTACTGCGTCAATGGAACCAGTAACTGCGGCCAACTCTTTGATATCCAGTTTGACCAAGATGAAGGCGATATGCGCGGCAAATGGAACCTCAACGGTTCGCGCGGCACGTTTGTTTGGAACTTTTTTAGTGAGAAAGAGTTCGATGGTGGCTTCCGCTTCAATCAGAACATGAAGCCGAGCAAAGAAGAAGGAAGTATCTATATTCCTTTTGACGGCCAATGGAGCGGCACTTTCCGCTGATCGATAGAAGGTTTAAATCATGATTTCACGCCTCGGTCTGGTCCTTGTTTTTCTCTTCTGTCTCATGGCTTGTGAGCGGCTGAGCAACCGTATCGACCAGGCAGCTCTTGCTTGCGGCGATGATATCCGTGATTTTCCTGAAAGTCGTTTTATCGACCCCGCATCTAGCCCCACTTTGGATCCTGCCGCCTGGCAGGGCGTTGGCCTTACGGACGCAGGATTCAAAGCACTTCCGAAGAGCTCTCGAGGCTGTCTTATCGTACCCAAGGGCTTTGCCGGCCCTCTCTTCCTACGCCATCAGTCTGAGGATCTGGGAGCTTCTTACGCATCAAGTAAATGGCCTCTTTATAGCGTGCAGAAGCTCGTACCACTCGAAGCACCCGAAGGCCTGTCGCGGGACAGCCTCAGTCTCAGCTGTGGCACAACCCTGAGCAATCAGTTTGCTGCTCCTTATAAAGTAGACAGACAATCATCGGCGCAATTGCATCTCTACGAGATTCGCTACGAGCTATTGGACGCGAGCGGACGCATCCTCGTCTTTGGCGAAAAGGCGGTAGACGCGACGCGCAACTCTTCCACCATCGATCTTCCGCCAGGACTTAGTGATGGAAAATATGAGCTCCGCTATGGCCTCTACGATGTCTTCGATGATATTTTCGCCAGTGTGAAACCTAAGACATTGAGCTGCGCTCTGCAGCTAGACACGAAAGCCCCTCAGGTGGAGGGGTTCCAAGAGAATCTCCCTCAACTCACTTATAAAGATCAGGCCTATCGGGAAGTGAGTCCTGGTCAGGCTTTGAATTTCAAAGTCGCGGACGAAGGCGATAAGCTAAGCGAAACGCAGCTCCATACCTGCATCTACGTGCCCGGCACCAGTCCTTGCAGCGATTTCACGCCGTTAGCGGGGCCTCTCTACGCACCCGATGAGGGTTCATGGATCGTGCGTTACTACGCCGAGGATCGCGCCGGCAACCGCACTACGCCGGCAGACTTTACACCTCTCGCGGTTATGCACCGCGAAACAATGCAGAGTATTCAGAACCTCTTGAGCCTGGCTCGCCTCGAGACAGAACGCGGCCAATCTCTGCTCTCAAACAAATATCTCCTCGAAGCCTACAGCGCCTATTACGGACTCAAACTACCCCTTGAACGGGATCCCCTGAGTACCGACCTAGGGCTCACATTTTCTGAGGTCTCGCGTTCTCAACACATATTTGCTGAAGTCCGCGACCACAAGCAAGCGATCGTGAAACTCTCCTGGCTCGGAGCTCAGGAGGAAAACGTCGCAACTCTCGACAGCCAAGGGGTTTTCGTGGCCCGCGAGAAGCAGGGCCCGCTGATCGTGCGTTTCGAAGAGGTCGCGGATTTTGCCTCGAGTGCGGATTACGAAATAGTCTTGCTCTTCAAAGATGGTAGCATCCAGTTCGGACTCAGCGGTGCGCGGACTAGCTTGCCCGCAGCTCTGAAGCCGCGGCTGTTCGTTTTGCAAGGAAGCAATCTCCTCCTTGCGGACGATAAGCGCCTCAGCCTGCTCGAAATCCGATCCCCCTCGCAGTTGAAGTTGCGCTGGCAGACTGCCCTCGCTTCGACTCCACTCGATCTCATGCTCAGCCTCGATCAGGGACTTGCCATGGTAGCTGGCGCCCAAGAGATCCGAAGTTTCGATCTCCAATCCGCTCGCGCTGTGCAAACGTCTGCGTGGAATCCGAACTGCATCTACTCTAAAGGGATCGAAGCCAAGGGCCATGCCTTCTTTATAGCTCTCAAGACAGGTCCCCAAGCGCAGGTCGAAGAGTTTCACTGCGAGCTTTTGCGCTGGGATGGTCGAACGCAAGCGGTGCGGGTCGCTCACGAAAAAGTACTTAACCCCGATGATTTTGTGCATCCTCCAGCGGATTACCGTTTTGAGGAAGTTACAACTCTAGCGTATTCACCCCGACACCAGTGGCTGGCTTTTGGTCGCGATACAGGCCCTAGTTTTGTCATTTATGATTTGAAAAAAGATTTTGCGATCGCTTATGAGAACGTCGCCGATCCTACGCAAAGCCTCGGTGCGATTTCGGCTTTGGGTTTCAGTGCAGACGGCGAATATTTTGCGACAAGTCTATCGCCGCCGCAGCTACAGGCCTTTGTTTGGAAACTCGGCGAAGCGCCAGACCTCCTCAGCTATCCCTGGCAGGATCCCTTGAGCGTTCTGCAGCAGCAGCCTCGTGTAGTTGAAAACCTTCTGTTAGACGCAAAGGCCGCCTGGCTCTTAACCTCCGACCAAGGCCGACAGGTCCGCTATTATAAGTTCAGGGCGACTCTCTTGCCTCGCTTCGATTCGGAGCTTCCTCCCAGTCTGCCTCTTAGCGGCGAGAGCGATAAACTAATCGTACAGGTCTTTGCTGATCGGATTGAGACCGCCGATCCTTACGGTCGCCAAGTGAAAAAGTATGAGCGTCCAAGCGGTGAAGTCGTCGCTGTTCTCCAAGACGCCAGCGGCAAAGGTCTCCTGAGCCTCGATCGCAGTGCTAAGCTCTGGCAGACGGCGGACGATGGAAGCTGGCGGCTCGCCTTCGATGCGTCTTCTTCTGCCTCAGCTTCTCTTGCAAGCTGTGACTCACTTCTACCTAGTCTCAGTCGGCGCAAGCTACTCTTGAACTGTCTCGATGCGGCCCAGCAAAGCACCCTAGTCCTCTTGGAACAAGTCGGCACCGCCGACACTTGGGACTTGACTCTCAAGCTCCCGATTGCCGCTCGCCGCCTGGCTTGGAATCCTCTTGAAACAAGTTTCAGCGTTCTCACCCCTACTTCAGTCAGCCTCTGGAGCAGTAGCGGCCAGAAGCTCTTGGAGCAGACGGGCAAAGGGCTCATTTCTGAAGCAGCCTATTTACCTTTCAGCGCCGATGGCTCCCGCTGGCTGACACGGGTGGACCGCACTCTCACAGTTTGGGACCTTGCCTCTCTTTCGCCAGTGAAACCTGCCTGGACCTGGGAAAAAGCTGTGTCATCGATTAACTTTGCAGGCAAGAGCTCTGATCGTCTATGGCTCACCTATCCGAGCAGCTCGCGCGGCAAAGCTGTCGTTGAAGTCGGAGATGATGGCAAAGTTCTCCGTGAATTTGGCGATTTTGCAGGGAGTATTCGTCACATTTTCGAACGAGAGGGTGCTCCTTGGGCCTTTGACAATGAAGGTCGCGTTTATAGGCTGCGAGAAGCTCAAGAAGGCCCGACCTCTCTCATATCGATCAAGAGCGGTGAGGGCGAGACTTTGCTCGGCGTCAATCAGAGCGAAAATTTTCTTTTGACTCGCGACAATCAATCGAAGCTAGGAGTTCTCTTCCTGGCGGAAGATCCTCGGCAGCTGCAGGCTCTCTGCACCTGGCTGGCTCCCATGATCGCTTCCAAGTCGGACCCTAGCTTTGCTCCCTTTGAGAGCTTGTGCCAAGCTGGAGCAGATAATTTAGCTAGTTCTCGCTGAGCCCGCGACGCGAAAATAAATCGAAAACCCTTCCATACGAAGGCCAGTTTAGGTTTAACTGGCCTGCCTATCGGCGATGACGATTGTCAATCCGCTCGAAACTACCTATTCTGCAAAGAGAGTTTGGCCACCTGAGGTAAGTGCTGATGAACCTTATTGATATTTCCCTCCGTAGACCTGTGTTCGCGTGGGTTCTCATGTTTGCTCTCATTCTCTTTGGGGCGATCTGCCTCAACCGTATGGGCATCAGCCAAATGCCGGATGTGGACTTTCCTGTCCTCAACATTCAGGTGACCTACGAGGGAGCAGCTCCAGAAGTCGTTGAAGCTGACCTCATCGATCCTCTGGAAGAGCGCTTGCTGGCCATTGAAGGCATCAAGGAAATGCGGTCTAACGCCGCGCAAGGCTCGGGACGCATCACACTCGAATTCGATATTGACCGCAATATTGACGTAGCCCTTCAAGAAGTCCAGTCCGCAATAAGTCAATTCCGCCTACCCCCGGGTGTCGATCCAGCCATCATCCGCAAGCAAAACCCAGAAGAAGATCCCATACTTATCCTTTCTGTCTACAGTGATGCACCTATTCGCGACCTTCTCAACTGGACGGACAATTTTCTTCTAGACCAGCTGCGCTTTCTTCCTGGAGTCGGCCAAGTTGATATTGGCGGCTTTAGCGAGCGCAATCTGCGGATCTGGTTTGATCCTAAAAAGCTTGCTAACTATGAACTGACCGTCACAGATGTCGTCGAAGCTCTCCGCACCCAGCATGTGGAAAGCGCTGCGGGCCAGTTCACTCAGGGTGAGCGGGAGCTGCGCGTTCGCTGGCTTGGAGAAGCTGAGGACCCGGAGGAAGTCGGCAATATTCAGATCCTGAGGCGGGGAGGGCAGGTCATCCACAATGCCAAGATTCGCATTAAAGATGTCGCCACAGTCGAAGATGGTCTTTCCGATATCCGGCGCCTCGCCCGTTTCGAAGGCAAGCAAACCGTTTCACTCCGCATTATGAAACAGCGCGGCACGAATGAAGTCGTGGTCTCCGAGGCGGTGCAGGCACGCATGAAAGAACTTGCCGCTAGTTTCCCACAGGGTTACGGCTATCGGGTAAACGTCGACTTCACGCGTTCGACCAAGTCCACCGTTGAACTGACGGTAGAAAAGCTCATAGTCGCCGGCCTCATTACAATATTGGTCTGTTTCCTCTTTCTCGGTAGTATACCAGCTGCCGTCAACATCCTTTTTTCGATTCCGACTTCAATCGTCGGCACTTTTATTATCCTCTACTTCTCAGGCTTTACCCTTAATCTCTTTACGCTCCTGGCTTTGACTCTATCAATCTCCATCGTCGTCGATGATGCGATCATGCTTCTCGAAAACATCATTCGCCATTATCGCATGGGCAAGGGCTCCATTCTTGCCGCTTCGGAAGGCGCTAAGGAAGTCCTTCCAGCTGCTTCGGCCGCAACCTTGGCGGTTATCGCGATCTTTCTCCCCGTCGTCTTCATGGAAGGCGTCATCGGTAAATTTTTCTTCCAGTTCGGCGTTACTATCTCAGCTGCCGTGCTGCTATCTCTCTTAGAAGCGGTGACCATCACGCCCATGCGATCAGCTGCTTTTCTCAGCAGCGAACCTAAAATTGGCCGCTTCGAGGCCTACCTCGATCGAGTCTTCGAGAAATTTAACCACTTCTATCAGCGCGTGCTCAGGCATACGCTCAATTGGAAAGGCACCGTTGTCTTCGTCTCGCTGCTGTTCTTTGGCGCTTCCCTCTTCCTAGTGACTAAGATTCGCCAGGAGTTTATTCCGCCTCAAGACCAGGACATCATTATCATCAGCGGCCAGGCTCCCCCAGGCACTTCTCTCGAGAAGACCGATGAGCTATCTAGAAAAGTCGAAGCTGCCATCAAGGAAGTTCCAGAGGTTGAGAGCTTTGTCGTCTCTGTCGGCGCTGGCGGTGGAGGCGGCGGGTCTTCAGTGAGTCAGATATTTATCCCTGCTCGCCTTACGCCTAAAGGTGAGCGCGCTATCACTCACATTGAAGTCATGGCCCGACTGCGGGAGAAATTTAAAAGCGTCAAGGGCATTCGGATGAACATGCGCGATATTTCCTCGCGTAATCTCAGCTCTGGCCGCTCTAATCCTCTCGCCATCAGCCTGCGGGGACCGGACCTCACCGTCCTCAACGAAAAAGCGCAAGAGCTCATGAAGCGCATGGAAGATGAGAAAATCGCGGTCGATCTCGATACGGACTTTAGGACGGGCTTACCAGAGCTGGTCGTTAAACCGAATAGGCAAGCCATGGCAGCGAGAGGCGTTTCGGTAGAAACCGTAGGACAAACGCTGGCGGCTGGGGTCGGTGGTCTGCGCCAAGGCCGTTACACGGCTGATGGTCGACGCTACGATGTGCGTTTTAAATTCCGTGATGATATGATTCGCTCAGAAAAGGATATTCAAAACCTTTATGTTCGCAATATCGCCGGCAACCTGATTCCATTATCTGAATTGGTCATCGTTGAGGAACAGAAGGCGTCGCAGAGCATCTCGCGGGTGAATCGACAAAGGGCTGTCTCGGTCTTTGGCAACCTGGGGCCTGGCCAGTCCCAATCCGCCGTCTTGGAGCGTGCTCAGGCCATCAGCAAGGAAATCCTCCCCCCGGGCTACACCTTTGCGCTCGAAGGTGCCTCCGCAGGCTTCAGCGAGGCTTTCCAAAGCCTTTATTTAGCCCTCTTGATAGGGGTGTTGGTCGCTTATCTTATTCTCGCGGTTCAGTTTAACTCTTTTGTGCACCCGTTCCCCGTGCTCATGGCTCTACCTTTCAGTATCACCGGGGCTTTGCTGGCGCTCTTCGCTTTTGATCAATCTCTCAACCTCTTCTCTTTTATCGGTGTCATCGTACTTATGGGCATCTCGAAGAAGAATTCCATCATGCTCGTCGAGTTCACCAACCAGATTCGGGAGAAGCAAGAAGCCAAGCCCTTCGAAGCTCTGCTCGAAGCCTGTCCAGTGCGACTCAGACCTATTATCATGACCTCCACAGCGACGGTGTTTGCCGCATTCCCTCTCGTCATCGGATCGAGCATGGGATCAGAAGCACGGATGCCAATGGGATTAGCC
>JBGSTX010000195.1:0-4622 GCA_041736305.1 Oligoflexus sp.
GATCAGCACGGTTAGATTGGTTCGCTGCGTACACTGATTACTTATCAATTTTGAATGAAGAGATCGGCTGCAGGTGATCCATTGCGCAATGGATGGGCTTCACCTGCAGCCTTTCTATTTCCGCTCATGCCAGCGCCTTCAAAGCCGTCTCGATATCGAGGGAGCTGTTGAAAGCATGCGGTGCAAGGCGCAGCCCTCCCGCTCGTAGAGCATAAGAGATTCCATGCGCCGCGAGCTTTTGTGAGGCGCTGGCAAGACCCTGACGGGGAATAAAACTTACGATCGGGTTGTTCAGGGTCTCGGTAGAGAGCAGTTGATGACCTTGCGATTGCAGCCCCTGGTAGAGCTGATGGGCAAGTACCATGGCTTGCGCGGACAAAACTTCTACGCCCGCGTCGAGGATCGACGCGGCAGCAGCAGCTGCACCGATGATGGGCAGCAGAGCTGGAGTTCCGGACTGAAAACGCGCTGCGGAAGAATGAAAAGTAGCCTCTGGATCGAAGGCCAAAGGCAATTCCCCATAGCTGTAAGGGCCTACTACCTGAGGCTTCAAAGATTCTAAGCAAGCTGGTTGAATGGCTAAGTAGGCGAGGCCGGGCGGTCCACAGAGCCACTTATGCATGCTTCCAGCTATAATATGGGCTCCGCTCGCTTGCATAGAGAAAGGGACTATACCTAGGGCCTGCGTGGTGTCCACTATCAGCAGGGTACCATAATTCCTGCAGGCCAGACTCAGTGCCTCCAGGTCGAGACGGGTTCCGCTTTGAAACTGTATCATCGAGATGGCCAGCGCCCTGGTTCTTGGTCCCAGTAGTTCGATAATTGCTTGAGTCGCGAGTGAAAAATCAGGCCTGGATTGCGCTTTAACTACGTGCGCACCGGCTCGCTGCGCTGCGGCATGCCAGGGATAGGCGTTGGAGCCATATTCTTGATCCACCGTGAGAATTTCATCTCCAGCCTTGAGATCGAGTGCATAGGCTATAGCAGAAAGTGCCGTCGCAACATTGGGCATGAAGGTGATGTCCTGCGGAGCGCAGTCCACCAGACTGGCAAAGGTCGCATGAGCAGCCTGATACTGCTGAATCCACTTATTACGCAGATTCACGTCGGCGCGCATCATTTCGCTGAGCAGGGAGCTCATGGCCTGAGCCGCCTTTGAATTCAGTGGAGACATACCTGCATTATTAAGGGGAATGATGCCATCTTCCCGCTGGAAGCTGGCTGCAAACTGACTAAGCTTTTCGCTGCTTGATTGAGACATCATAGTGCTTGGCTCAAGTGAGCTGTAGAGAGGCCAAGGCTTCAGGGAAAGGACTCAGGTCGAAGAAAGCTGTCGCCGTGGCTTGCACCGCACCTTCGTTGACGGCAAACTCATAGTTCACCCCTATCATCGCCGGATTCGACCTGGCTTGCCGTATTCCTCGGATTGTACCTTTAACCTGAATGGATCGTGGATCGCGAACCGGGGCAACATGCTTCATGTTGTGCTCCTTCACCCAAACTTCCACCATCTTGGTTTCGCCTAGATTGAAGAAGATCTGTCCGTGGATGACGAGGAGTTGACCTAAGAAGCGAAAGACCGAAGGAGCGGTCAGATGATAGCCTCCTTCATCAGTCCGAGAAACCCCATAATTGGTCATTTCTATGATGCCTTCAAGCTGCTCGGCCGCAATACTGAGTTCTGAGATTTGAAAGTGGTCTTGATGCACACCCTGAGTGAGATATTCGGAAGACAGGTTTTGGATCTGCTGCTGAGATAGGGCGAGTGGGGCTAGCATTGCTGATGACATATTTTGTCCTATAACAAAAGGGCTTAGGTTTGCGCTGGCGTACCTTATTTCAATCTGGCAGGCCTTGCAACGGTTTTGATGACACAGGTGCTTTAGCGTGAGATCTCGTTTACTTATTGTAAATTCGCTGAGCTAGATGCTCGGCATCAGGGATTTACTGAGCTTTCGCGGAAACTCGCTCAAAGCGAAAATAGCCTTGCTCGTCGGCACATTGCATGTGAGCTTCTCTTCTGGCGCCTAGCTTAAGAGTTTTTGGAGGTTCATTCTGAATGGAATACGCGCATGTCGTAGCCGCTTCCCGCAATCACATCATAGGTAAAAACGGAAAATTACCCTGGCATCTGCCCGAAGATCTGCAGCGATTCAAAGAGCTGACGACGGGGCATGTGCTGATTATGGGCCGCAAGACCTATGATTCGATCGGTAGGCCCCTGCCAGGACGTTTTACCATTGTCGTCTCACGGCAAAGCGAAGGTCTCATGCTGCCGCGCACCGCTTCGCTCGTGCACTCACTCGAAGAGGCTTATCAGCTGGCCGAGAGTCTGGCGCCCCACTGGGGAACAGAGTGCTTTATCGTGGGTGGAGGTGAAATATATCGCCAGTCTCTGGCGAAGATTTGTCGCGTCTATCTCACTGAAGTCGACATTGATATCGACGGCGATACCAGCTATCCGCCTTTGGATAAGTCGGACTTCGTCTGCAAAAAAGAAGAAAGGGTCCTGTCTAAGGACCCCTCTTCACCGGAATTTAAAGTTTTAGTTTATGAGCGCTTGTCTTGAATCCGGCCCTTCTTATTGCTCGACGCAAAGTATGCGAAGGGCAGCGCCACAAGAATCGACGCGGAGGTTGGTCCAAGAAGCTGTCGTTGAACTCGCCAAGCCTGTTGTCGCTACACCTTGAGCCGGGCAGCTAAAACCGCTGAAATTTCCGTCGGCGAGAGTACCTGTAGCATAGAGCGCCACAGATGAACTGGTGATATCGATTTTGTTTTCAGTGTAGCGAATTCCATTCTGCAGCGAGCCATCAACTAAATCAGCCCAGCTGTTGGCGATAGTTTGATTATACATATTTACGTAGGGGACGTTCGCCAAAGAGAAGCGGCTGTTGACGCTGTTCCCTGGACTCGAAAACCAAGCTTTCCAACTGCCACTCAGCGAAGCTGCACTAGCTAGATTTCCGCACTCATTATCTGCAAATGCCACTGTGATGGCAGAGCCAGCATAGGTCGTCGAGCTAACAAACATCTTCTTAGCTGCAGGGGCAAGGAAAGACAATCCGCGCCAGCTAGATCCATCGCAACCTTCGAAAGTCTTCGAAGCGCTGTTAAATCGCATAGCGCCTTCGTTATCTGCTGAGCATGGCGTTTGGCTACCATCACCGACTTTGATCGTGCCGCTAGCTTGTAGTTCCTGAACACTGATGGAGTCGCTGAGACCTATTTCATTGCCCTGTACTTCGATGTTATTTCCACCTGTGTATTGCTGAGCATTCTGTCCTGCTGGACCTTGCGGACCAGTTAGACCCTGGAGGCCTTGATCACCTTTTGGTCCTTGTGGACCAGCTACACCGGGCAAACCTGTGGGGCCCTGAGGACCGATTTCGCCTTGATCACCTTTGATGCCTTGAATTCCTTGAGGACCAGCTACACCGGGCAAGCCAGTGGGGCCCTGAGGTCCGATTTCACCTTGATCACCTTTGAGACCTTGAATTCCTTGAGGACCAGCTACACCGGGCAAGCCAGTGGGGCCCTGAGGTCCGATTTCGCCCTGAGCACCAGCTACACCCTGCGCTCCAGCTTCGCCTTGGGCACCTTGAGCACCAGCTACACCCTGCGCTCCAGCTTCGCCTTGGGCACCAGCTACACCCTGCGCTCCAGCTTCGCCTTTGAGACCTTGATCACCCTTAGGACCAGCTACACCTTGAGGACCGGTCTCTCCTCTGAGACCTTGATCACCCTTAGGACCAGCTATACCCTGAGGACCAATTGCACCCTGATCGCCTTTAGGACCCTGCGGGCCCGCTGCACCTTGGGGTCCACGAGGGCCAGTAATCGCCACTGCAGCCCAACCGCTAATCTTGCAAACCTTAAGCTGCGCGTCGTCGATATCGAAATAAATCTCCCCAAGGCTTCCGCGATTACACGTCGGGTCTTTTTGAGATTTATAACCGTGCGCAAATCCTGGCAGGGAGTAAGAGACGGCCAAGCTCGCAAGCAAAAGGCTAGACTTGTTCATTAAGTGACTCCTGAGAAGATCATTGGTGCAGAGGCTTTGTTGAGATGGACTCTGCAAATAATCGGCCAGCATTTTCACAATAAAAATTGAGAGACTTTATGTAACTTTAAACGATCTATACCGATGGAAAAGGCGTCTAAGGCCTATGCGCTCACCAAATAAGCGACGTTTTTTATGTGTAAGATCATGACAAAGGGGATGAATTGCAAGGCCCAGACCATTTCGAGAAGGCAGGATTTGAGCCTGTAATCTTACGTATTTGCTCTCTCAAGTGCAAATCTCTGTGCGCAGCGGACTTGCACATGGCGCCTCAAGATAGAAACTGCCAAAGGATGGAACACCTTCAGAGACGCAGATTAGAAAAATTCTCGAAAACCTTCGGCGCTAGAGAAGGGACTTTAGATAGCGAGGAGAGAGCGAGACGGAATTCTGGTTTTGGTTTTCGTTTTCGTTTTCTGGCCTCGCCTATGGCGTCGGCCACTGGTCAATTAAACTTAGCCTTTGACATTGGCTTGGCCTTCGCCTTTGGGGTGATCGTGATCCTAGCCCAACCCTTTACCTTTAGGCCTATGCTTGGTTTTCGCCGAAGTGGTAAAGG
>JBGSTX010000202.1:0-16131 GCA_041736305.1 Oligoflexus sp.
TTACCAAACCAGCCATCATCCAGTACAAAACGCTCGGCTCCAACAGCGCCTGCTGCCTTCACAAGTGCGCTGAGACGTTCGGGTCGATGGTCGAAATAAACGGCTTCCCAGCTGTTAGCCAGTACCGGCCGGGGGTGTCTAGTCCACGAGGGCAGGATATGACGCCTGAGATAGGCGTGAAATCGCTGCGACATCAACTCAAGTCCATGCGCTTGGGTCGCGATGAGCTGAGGCGTAGTATAGATTGCTCCAGGAGGCAGTTGCATCTCACCTGGATGAAAAAACTCACTGGCCTGGACATAAGCGCGACCATCGCTAAGGCGTTCGACTCTGATCCTATAGTTGCCGCTGCAGGCTAAATGAAGACCTAGAAGATGGCCGGAGACTTCGCCAAAATTTTTTTCGCCTAAGATGCAGCCCGGAAAATGCTCAGGTCCTGAGCGACCTAGATGCTGTTCAATCACTAAGGCAGCAGCAGCGTGAAGCGTAACTCGTTCACTTTGAAATTCACCGGCCCAGCGTCCCTGGAGGAGTAAAGCTTCGACGCAATGGGGCTCCAGTGGCAAAGTTGGACACGCGATCTGATCGAGAGTAAGCAGCTGCTCACCGACATTCTTGATGCTGGTGCAGGCGTTTAGGACGTCTTCGGCTCCCGAGTAATCCAGGTGAAGGGTGAGTTCAATGCCTGCACGTGGGTCGGCTAGATGAAACTTAAGATGCTCGGCCCCTTGCTCAACCCGGCGAAGCTCCAGACGCTGCGTGAATCCTCGCCCGTCTCTATGGAACTGTAGGGCTGCTGAGCCACTAAATCCTCGGCTTTCCTCTGGACAGAGGGACAGGGGTGCTTCTTGCTCGAGGGAAGCGAAGCTGAGAGGACGTTCCCTCAGCAGACGTATGGCGCTTAAGGGCGTGGCAGCTTCGAGTCGAGGACCCCAGTAGAGAAGTTCGGGAACCGCCTGGTCAATTGAAGCGAAGACCAGAGTACTAGCGGAGCCATCGAGACGAAAGTACTGTGCTTCTTCTCCTGCTTCCTTCATCCCTTATTTGCTCCCAGAGTGAGGCCACTGACAAAGTGTTTTTGCATAAAAAAGAAAAGGAGAACTGGTGGCAGAGCAGCCACAAGAGAAGCCGAACTGATCAACTGCCAGGAGGCTAACCATTGACCTTTCAGTGCGTTGAGCCCGGCGGTTATCGGTCGTACTTTGTCGCTCTGCACGAGTATCAAAGACCAGAAGAAATCGTTCCACACAAAGGTAAAAACCAGCACGGCGACCGCAGCCAGTGCGGGTCGAATAAGCGGCAGTATGATCCGCGAAAAAATTATCCATTCTGATGCCCCCTCAACCCGCGCTGCTTCGATGAGAGAATTGGGCAAAAGAACGATAAAATTGCGCAAGAAAAGAGTGCAAAAACCGGTTTGAAAGGCAATGTGGAAAATGATCAGACCAAAGGTGCTGTCGTAAATGCCTAGGCGAATGGTCAGGTCCCGCACGGGGATCATCAGAATTTGAAAAGGTACGAAGTTACCGGCAATAAACATGGCGAAGAGAGCGAGCTGACCAGGGAATTTGTACTTTGCCAGAGCAAATCCTGCCAGAGAAGCTACGGCGATGCATCCGATCACGCTGGGGACAACGATGAGCAGCGTATTGCCGAGATAGCGAAGCATCGGCGTACTGATGAAAATTTCTCGATAATTTTCCCAGCCTCTGAATTCGCTTGGCCATCCCCAATAGTTTCCCGCATTGATGTCGGCGATTGAACGGAAAGATGTCATCAGTACTGCGAGGAGTGGCAGGAGCCAAAGCAACAAGACGATCGGGAGAAGAATGAGATAGAGCCTACGAAGCAGGGGAGGAGACTTAGCAATCGGAGAAGGGTACATCAGTGCGTCTCGTTTCTCAGCATGCGCCAGAGGAAAAAAGCTATGTAGACATTCATCAGCATGAAGAGGACGGTCGCTATCGCGGACCCATAACCCATGCGGAAATTGAAGATGCTCTGCTCATACATGAAGTAGGCAAGGACAGAACTTTGTCCATAGGGGCCGCCATCTGTCATGATCGCCAGTAAATCAAAGCTCCGCAGAGCCCCAATTACTGTTACGACGACAGCCAGGAAAGTTGCTGGCCTGAGTTGAGGCAGAATTATGTGCCAGAAGAGGCGGAAGCCTGAAGCACGATCGATACGGGCGGCTTCGATTTGGCTTTGGCTGAGTCCTGAGAGTCCGGCTAAGTAGATCATCATACAGTAGGCAGTCTGGGGCCATAAACCTGCCGCAATGATGCCGAAAGTCACCAAACTTTCATCGGCGAGAACAGCGATAGGCTCGAATCCTAAAGGTGCCAGGAGCGTATTGAGCAGGCCATAGCTGGGATCGTAGAACCAGGAAAAGACCAGGCCTACGACCACCTGAGAGATGACGAAGGGGAAGAAAAAAAGCGATTTAATCGCTTTCATCCCCCAAACTTTCTGATTGAGGAAGAGGGCGAGGAGCAGTCCGAGGACGGGGGCCACCATAAAGCAAACGAGCCAGTAGAAATTATTGCGCAAGGAAATCCAGAAGCGCTCATCCTGCCAGAGTTCACGATAGTTCGACCAAGCTACCCAGGTCTGGGGACCCATGCCATCCCAATCGTAAAAGCTCAAGATGAGACTTTGAATGATGGGATAGGCGATGAAGACCGCAAAAAGAATGAGGGCCGGAGCCATAAAGAGCCAAGGCGTCAGCTGCTTTTTAATCAGGCTCCGCGTTTGCAAATCGACCTCTTATCCTCTGAGGTTTACCACCAGACTTCGCCCTGAACGCCATAGGTCGTTCCTCGGGTACTATCCGCATAAACAGGGTTATTGTCGGTGATGAGAAGATCACCTTTCTGAGCTTTGTTCCAGGCGACTTCAGTCACGTAGAAGCGGATCTGGGGTTTCGCTCCCTGACTTTTGCCAGGCCGTAAGACGACGCCCAAGGTCAGCTTTTGCATTTCCCTTCTGATCGACTCAGTGCTCGGGGTCACTCCTGGAGCAGCAGCAGCCAGAGGAAGGCCTTTATCGATCGCAGCATAAAAGAGGTCAGCATCGAGGGCCCAGATTTTCGAAAGGTAATAGGTCGGATGCGCGCCGACGGCGAGCGTGCTGCGATTTTCGGCTTCTTCGCCATCAGCAGCGAGAGCTCCGCCGAAGTCTACGAGAGTATAAGACAGGCCGAGATTCAAGCTGAAAGTCGGGCTGTTAGGAAAGAGGAGGAGATCGTTCGTCCAACGGATAGTGCTAGACTTCTCCCAAGCCTTGTTGGCCGCTTCGCCGCCTGCTTCAGTTTTGGCGATGCTGCCCATTGAAAACGCACTGAAAGTGGAACCAGTTTGTCCGCCAGCACCACCGGCACGTCCGCCGTGAAAGCCTGTTCCGTACTGCAGATAGCTAGAAAAGTAGCCTTGGTCGAGCGTGGTGGAATAGCGAAGATTGAGGGCATGGCCAGAAATCTTGAAGTAATCGTTTTCAGTCCCGGCGTTGGGCTTGCTACCCTTTTGGCTATAGATATAGCGTACGGCCCACTTGCCGCCGAGCGCTGCGAGGTCATGATACTGAACATCGCCGGCAACGTGCACAGGCTGGGTGCTGCCGTTTGTGTAGTGGCGCAACAAAGCGACGTTGAATTTTCCCGGACCTAGTTCGAGGTCTTCCATGCCGAAACCACTGCCGTTGTGGTTGACGATGAAAAAGTCCCACATTTCCTGATACCAGCGATCGTAGAAACGCTTACCTACCCAGACGGAGCTCGTGCCGCCGAAAACCCCTTCTCCTTCGACCCATGCTTCCCGGTAAGAGAGCGTGAGATCGCCTCGATCCGCTTCCTTAGCGCCGGCATCGTAGGTGGGTTCCCAGGTGTCATTTCCATCAGATGAAAAAGCGATGTTGAGGTGAGCACGAAACTGAATATCTTCAGGCTTATAAGCCTTATGGATCATGAGCTCGCCGTAGTGGTCGCACTCGTTGCCGTAGCGAGGAATGATAGGTCCTGTCATTCGAAAGCAGGTACCCTTGGTTGAGCCCTCGCTGAAGTTGACCCCCGCACGGAAATAGGCATTCGACGTTACCGAATCATCGGCCCAGGCAGATGATCCGAGTAGGCACAGACTCAGTCCCGCTACTACATTGCTCCAACGTTCAATATCAATCAAAGGTCTCGACTTCGCTTGCATGGACCCTCCGGCTTTCCAATACTATGTCTCAATAGTGGGCATTTACCCACCAATTTGTGAGAATTGCAGATGGGCATTCCTTAATCTGCCTGGATGAGAGAGTCAAGCCTGCAAAGATTTGAAATCGACCTCGATCGCGGAACTAATCAAAAAAGCTGGTTCCAATCGACTTGTCTGCTACTTTCGTGACATCCTCCGTTCTCTCTTCGCGCGTATTAAAGCGCACGGCGTCGTCGTTCGCCAGCATGGCCGGTGATAGGGACGGTCTTAGAGCCGTTCGACGGTCGCGTGAAAGCAAGTTCTACGTAGGCGGGTCTTTTCTGAGATTTACTGAGAAGCGGAAATAGGAATAAGGCTTGACCCTGCGGTTTGAGAGTCTGGGGCCGAGGTTCCATGAGTTCGTCTCGGTTCTGCAGAGATCGGGCAGTGATCGCACTCAGAGTCGCTGCCAGAGGTAGAAGGAAAGCATCGAGCCGTCCACTACCGACCGCGCCCGGTCCAGCCAAAGGTCCTGTCAAACCGCTCGCATTGCGAGCTTTGATGCGCTTCTCGAGAGCAACTATGTCAGAGGGCTCGGGGATATGGAGAAAGGGATGCTCCTCAGGGATCCGAGGGGCAAAAACGATCTCCTGCACAGCGTCGCTTTTATTGCTCGCTTCGCAGCTGAGGAATATCCAGTCGGGCTCAAATGGCAGCTCATCAAAGCTGCAGGTGAGGCCTGTATAGCTGAGAGGATCGTCTGGATGGGGAGAGTCTGGATCAGTGACGCAGCTTCCTAAAATTGTGCAGAAAGAAAGCCATCTAGCAATTCTCAAGAAGCGGAGTCTATCGGGTTTTTGCATAGGGCTATCAGCCTTTTTTAATATTGAAGCGTCCAGGGGCTGGCGTTAAGAAAAGGCATAGCCATCCAAAGCCATTTCGTCAATCTTTCTATTGAGCTAGAGCTGAGCCATGGAAGTAACGGCTGGGTCAGAGCTTGCCTTTTTCGCTGATTTCGAGACAATGCGCTGAGTGCTGTTCACGCCGCCCCCAACGGAGGAGTTTCAGTATGGAAGCGACCGAAGGTCTTAAAGCCCAGCATCGCCTGGCCGAGCAACTCTTTGAAGAGATTGAACAGGCAAGTTCGCCTGACGCGAAGAGGCAGCTTATGCAGGAACTGGCCGATAAGCTCATGCTGCACATGGATCTCGAAGAAAACGTTTTCTATCCTGCCGTGTCAGAAGTCGATGAAGGTCAAGTGAAACACAGCTACGAGGAGCATGCGGACGTTAAGCCGATCTTAAGCCGCCTTTTGCAGATGCAAGGTGACGATCCAGAATTTTCCGTGCAACTGCAAAAAGCGAAAGAATTAGTCCAGCACCACGTACAAGAAGAAGAGCAGGAGCTCTTCCCGAAGTGCTTACAAATTCTTGGCGAAGACGCAATGGAGGATCTCGGAGAGGAAATGGAAGAGTGGATCAAATCCTCCGTTACTGACAGCGATGATGCCGTCGCTCAAAGCACAGAAATTATTCCCTGATCATCAACTCTCGGTCGGCCCAGCCTGCCTCTGAGGGCCGATCACTTTTTCTTCACTCCAAAACCTATGTAGCCTAAAGCCAAGCTCCCGGTGAATCCAAAGCTGAATTCGGGGTGAACGCGGCGCTTCAAGAGCGAAGACCAGAAGGGCCAATGCAAAATATTGGGTTTGATGCCCCGGAATGCTAGGCTTTCGAGCCCATTCTTGCTGCCCATTGCTTCGAGTTCCGAGGGTTTGATGAAGAGGTGCCAGACGTGGAAGTGCTTCGGGCTGTCTTTCGCCAAAAATTCGACCGCCTTGATCGCAAGAAAGCGAGCGATCTGCGTCCTATTGAAAGTATGGAAGAACACCAAACCTCCCGGTCGGACCATGCGGGCTGCCTCAGCTATGAGTTTTTCAGGGGCATCGACGTGCTCGAGCACATCGAGAAGCAGGGCCACATCATAGGTCCCACTGTCTTCACTTAGCTCCGTACCATCGCCTTTTTTATAGCGGACCTCGGCTCCCCTTGGAGCATATTTTTCAGCCACCGCCAGAGACGGCCCTGAGAGATCGATGCCGAGAACTTCATGTCCCGCAGCCGCTAGACCGTTGGCAATAAATCCAGCCCCACAGCCTATATCGATGATTTTCTGCTTGGTGCTCAGACCCTTTTGGGTAAGCACCTCCGAAACGTAGGCAAGTTTTAGTTTAGCTTCGGCTCGCAGAAGAGCGATGATGTGTTCATCGTCCTGATACCATCTTTCGCCGAGCTCATCGTAGAAATCATTGTTAACGGCCGGTTCCTGTCCCCAAGTTATCGCGCTCATATATATTCCAATAAAAATGTTGATAAACTCCCCAGCAGAAGACCAAAATCGGTAGGGCCTGCAGTAGGAAGGCATCAGGTTTGAGATGCCAGAGCAAGCCGACGAGCAGCAAAATAGCTCCGTGCAGGATGAAGAGCAAGGAATGGCACCAGTGCTCCGCAGCTCCGCACGAACGGCTGTGAATAGCTTCGTCCTTGGTGATGACAAGGGTCGACAGTCCAGCCATGACACAGTAGGCAAGAATATAGGGTTGCTCAAAAGAGGCGAGAGCCGGTATCAGGAGCGCTCCGAAAAAGACGCTCGTGTCGACCACATGCCCCCAGCGCTCGAAGCGACCCAGGCCGCGCCGACGATGAAAAATAAGCTCATCGAGAACCATCACTAGGCCCTGCAGGCCGGTGAGGGCGAACAGGAGAGTATTCAAGGCTTCAGCCATTTTTCGTCTCCCAACTTAAACCTTCTGCAGGAGATTCATCGCCACGGTTAAGCCGGGACCAAAGGCCATAGAGACAATAAGTTCGCCCGCCTTAACTTTGGGGTCGTCCTGCATCGCCTTCCAAACATGGGGCAGAGTGCTTGAAGACATGTTGCCGTGCTGGGCAAGTATAGTCCGACTGTGACCTACGGCATCGTCGGCTAGCTCGAGCTTTTCCTGAATGGTATCGATGATCTTAGGTCCACCCGGATGCACCGCATAACGGCTGATATCTCTCCAGTTGAGTCCAAGAGGCAGCAGAAAGGAGTCAAGATGCTGCTTGATGCCTGCCGCAATTTTTAGACTCACACCGCGGCTCAGGACCATCGAAAAACTAGAATCGCAAAGCTTCCACTCCATGAGAGCCGCAGAATCAGGGATGAGACTCTCATACGAGCTGAGGATAGCTAAACTCTGCGGGCTTTTAGTGGCAGAAACATCCAAGCGCGCTGCACCATCAGCAAAGAGCATGTTGGCTACCATCTGATCGAGATCGGTCGCATGTGGCCGCAGGTGAAGGGTGCAGAGTTCAACCGACATGATGCTGATGAAAGGTTCACGCTGGATGTTTTTGGCTGGAACTTGGCTGAGCTGAGCTGCCAGGTGGAGGGCCGGTACCGAGGCATAGCAACCCATGTGTCCTAGCTTGAGAAGGCGGGTTTGATCCTGCCACTGCCTTTTGAGGAGGAGCTGTTGCGCCGCGTAAGGAGCCTGATAGCCTGTGCAGGAAACTTCGATAATGGATGAGGGAGAAAGAGTGTGCTCCGGAAAAGCTTTTTCTGTCATGAGCAGGGACTGACTGGCGAAGATATCCATACGTCGTTCAAGAGGGGGTGCATACCAGGGAGCAAGCGATCCGTCGGGACGCTCAGTTTCGCGGAAAAGCTGCATTTCCTCCCAGTGTTGATGCGTATAATCTCCCAAGACTGTTGAGCGGTATTGGAGAAAATTTTGTTTCAGGAAGCGTTCGTAGAGATCGAGAGCACGTTCGACTCTCTTATTAAGGTTCTCTCCAGCGGCGCGCGCTGTAGCCCGCATAAGCCAAGCTATGCCATCTTTCTGAGCCACCTTATGGGGTGCCGCTATGGGGTGAACACGATTAAGGTATGCAAGAGCTTGTATCCCAGTCATGGCAAGATTCCCCTGTTGCGTTGCAGCGTGGCTTTGCTGCGAAGACTACAGTATGAAGGCTTTGGGGAAAGGGAAAGCGCAAAATGCTCTTGGAGATTTATACGTGCGGCCTAAAAGATTGGGCGTGATCTTCGGAGACTCAGCTCTGTGGGTCAGCAGTGCTTGGCAATACTGACGCGATTGACTCGCATCAAAATGCACGCGCGGTCTCTTTGAGAGCACGAATTTTTTCTTTATGCCCGAAGACCCAAATCAGGTCGTTCGGGAGCAGAGCCAAAGTGCTTTCGGGATTCAATAGCCGCGCGGCACCTCGCTCCACACCCACGATCAGACCTCCAAACTCTTCTCCCACACCAATTTCGCGAATGGTCTTATGCGCGTAGCGAGACTGTTCTTCGATCGTAAAGGATTCGAGAGAAAACATTTCATCGTGCGGTAGAGGCGAGTTTTCGGGCTCGGGCTCTAAGAGCTTCTGCGCTGCCTGAAGTTGCTCCTCGGTGCCGACCAGGAAGAGCTCATCGCCTGGAAGGAGCCTCTCGCTCCGGGCCGGAGCGAATATGCGCCGCCGCCCTCTGTCGACCATCGCAATGGTCGCGCCCGTACTAGTTCGAAACTTGCATTCCTCGAGAGTCAAACCAGCGACGCCGGAATCTGGCGATACGATAAGCTGCGTAAGGGTCGCGCTCCAGGGCGCGAGTTGGGGCAGCTTCGCCAGAGTCTCTATTGCGGCGCGTTCCTTCGCGTTGAGATTTTTGAGGAAGCGACTTTCGACCTTTCCGTAAAGCCGCCCAATATACCTCCTAAAAACATAAATTAAGACGGGCATAGCAATGAGGAGCGCCAAGGGCAGCAATTTCGTAGTCGCAAATCGAGTAAGAGCAACTTCCATCAGAATTAAGCCCAGAATGGCTCGAATAATCGCCACACCTGGCTGGAGCCGTCTCAGTCGCAAGAGCGTTTGAGCCTCTGTGCTGGGAACCTTCTTGGGTACCGTGAGCACGACAGCATAAAGGAAAGGCGAGGCGACAATGATAGTGAAGATACAGGCCCAGAATCTAATAGCCGAGTTGTTGCCGAAGGTGTCTAGCAAGAAGGGAAGTGCGAGTTCTGCACCACCGAGGAAGATAGCGAGCACCACCACCGAATTCAGGAGCAGAAGCATCCCATAAGTCTTCCACAAGAGGCCCAGCAGATTTTCGCGACCGTTGCTGTTCATCGCCTTTTCGTACTGGTTGAGGCGATCGAGCAGCTTTTGCGGCAGACGTGCTTCGATCCAGCCGTACAAGCGATCGGAGTTCCGGATCATGTAGGGTGTGGTAAAAGTCGTGACCGCGGAAACGGCGATAACTATTGGGTAAAGAAAGTCACTTACCACCTTGAGGCTGACGCCTAGACTGGCGATGATGAAGGAGAATTCGCCGATCTGAGCGAGACTCATCCCTGCTTGAGTCGACTGCCTCAGGCTTCGGCCTGAAAGAACAGTCCCAAATCCAGATCCTATGAACTTTCCAACTATCGTCAAAGCAGTGATCATGAGGATGACGCCGAAATGCTGCTGGAGGATTTTCGGATCGATCATCATGCCGACCGAGACGAAAAATATGGCTCCAAAAAGGTCTTTCACCGAAGCCATCAGGTGCTCAATGCGCTCGCCTTCGGCTGTCTCAGCCAGGATCGAGCCCATGATGAAGGCACCGAGCGCGGCTGAGAACTTAGCCTGGGTCGCTAGCACGACCATCAAAAAACAAAGGGCAATCGACAGGATCAGCATAATCTCGTTGCTCAGAAGTTTGCGCACCCGCTTCAGCAGGGAGGGGAGAACGTAGATCCCAACCAAAAACCATAGCAGCAAGAAAAAGACCAAGCGACCCGATAGAAAAGCAAGGTTCGATCCGGAGAATGAGCCGGGCACGCTGATCGCGGAGAGAACCACCATCAGCAATATCGCCATCAGATCTTCGACAATCAGGATGCCGAACACCAGGCTGGCGAAGACTTTGCCTTTGAGCCCTGCTTCGTCGAAGGCCCGGATAATGATGGTGGTCGATGACATCGAGAGGATGGCACCGAGGTAGATGCTGTCCATCGTAGTCCAGCCCATTGCCCGCCCAAAGAGGTAGCCGAGACCGCTCATTGTGATGATTTCAAAAATGGCCGCGATAAAGGCGCTTTTCCCGACTTTGGCGAGCTTTTTGAAGCTAAAATCTAAACCAAGGCCAAAGAGTAGAAAAATGACGCCGATCTCGGCCCAAAGAGCCACCCCCTGCTTGTCGACGACGTTTGGAAAGAGCGTAAAATGGGGGCCAACCACAAATCCTGCCACCAGATAGCCAAGCACGACGGGCTGACGGAGTTTGCTAAAGATCAGCGTACTGACGGCGGCCGCCGCTAGAATCACGGCTAAATCAATAATAAGCGGAGGTAGGTGGCCCATGCGTCCGTCCTCTCATTTGTGTGGCGAGTTTGAAGGCAAAGACCTTGCCTCGTCGAAAGAGTGCGTCCATGAAAGCATATATCAGAGTTGTCAGGATCTTGCAGGTTCCAAAATCAAGCTTTTTTCTACCATATTGTCGGGGGGTCGCTATCTTAGCAGCTGGGATAATTTCGATTTTAAGGACTCGTGCTCAAGGCTTTTGGATTCTTCTCGCCTTGGTCGATAGTCAGATAGGTGTGTCGGTGGCCTTAGAGGGGAAGCTAAGTCGCTTCCGCTGCTTAACAATCTCCTCAGACAGGTGGGAGGTCCAGTTTTTCCCGGGACCAGAAGCGATACTGCTTCATGGCCTCAACTAGTTTGCTGGCTAGAAAGTCGGAATCCTGGGAAAGAATCAAGCCGTCTTTCGCGTAGCCACTCTTGTCTGTTGCCGGCTTATCTCCGAGTAGATGCGCGAGACCGCAGGCTTTGAAAAACTCCGAGTCCGCATAGAGCGCGAGAGGTTTGCAGTGCCGGTAGGATTCGGCTGCAAAGCGCAAAGCGTGCGGATTCTTCTGGAGCTTCTGGCTCGCTCCTCCAACGACGAAAACGGCATCGAAAAGTACAGAGGTGACGGTGTTGAGTACGAAGTCTACAGGGTACTCCTTACCCTTGTCGCCTTTGATCATTCCCCCATGAGGCCCGATCAACTTCGGATCTGCTCCTTCCGCTTTAAGAAGCTTGAGCACGCTTTCCAAGTCTTTTTCATGAAAGCCTCCGGCCACGATAATCGCGACTCGACGCGTCTTGATACTGCTCCCCTGCCTCTTGTGGAGGCTGAGCGCCGGTGAAGCCGCTATTTCCCAGTTGGTCGGCTTAGACTGATAGGCAGCCGGATCTGCATCTGCTGGGTGACCGTGATTGAGGTTTGAGTCGGGAATAGGCGTGACTTTGATGCCGAGCCCGACCGCCACTACCTCGGCGAGATCATGGTCGACCCGATCTAAGAGGCCCACCATGCGCTGCCGTATCGCGGGCGTTTCAACTTTACCGAGCTCGAAGCGCAAAGCTTCCATGATATGGGTCTGCTCGGCTTCGGTTTGACTGATATAGAACATGCGGGCTTGAGAAAAGTGATCGAAGAACTTCGGCCCGCGCGCTCGGATCTTGGTGCCCGTCTGTGCTTCTGGAAAGCTCGTAAAGCCCCCTGCAGCGGCTTTAGACTGAAAGGGACAGCCTCCACCCAGTGAATTCGGCTCGTAGCTGACACGACCCGGATTGATGTCCTGCCGCATGTGTGCATCGCGCTGGTTGTTGATGTTCGCAGCCAGAGGGCGGTTGACAGGAATCTCATGAAAGTTTGGGCTCCCTAAGCGACTGAGTTGGGTGTCGAGATAGGAGAAGAGCCGGCCCTGCAGGAGAGGATCGTTGCTGAAGTCTATGCCAGGCACCAGGTGAGCCGGATGGAAAGCCACCTGCTCGGTCTCGGCGAAAAAATTGTCGGGGTTGCGATTGAGCAGCAGCTTGCCGAGAGGCGTCACCGGCACTAGCTCTTCAGGAATCAATTTGGTTGGGTCGAGAATGTCGAAGTCGAATTTTTCGGCATCTTGCTCCTCGACTATCTGTACGCCGAGCTCCCATTCGGGGTAATTGCCCTTCTCAATATTTTCCCAGAGATCGCGCCGATGGAAATCGGGGTCGACGCCCGAAATCTTCAGGGCTTCATCCCAAAGAACGGACTGCAAACCTTGCTTAGGGTTGAGGTGGAATTTGACGAAGACGGCCTTATTTTGGGCATTTACGAAGCGAAAGGTATGCACCCCAAAGCCCTGGATGGATCGCAAAGAACGGGGTACCGCTCGATCCGACATCACCCACATGATCATGTGCATGGACTCGGGCATCAGTGAGATGAAGTCCCAAAAGGTGTCATGGGCCGATGCCGCCTGCGGAATTTCGTTATGAGGTTCCGGCTTTACCGCATGCACGAGATCAGGAAACTTCATCGAGTCTTGGATGAAGAAGACCGGAATATTGTTACCGACTAGATCGTAGTTGCCTTCCTGCGTGTAAAACTTGATGGCGAATCCCCGCACATCTCTCGCTAAATCGCTAGACCCTTTCGAACCAGCGACGGTTGAAAAACGGACAAATACGGGAGTCTGCAGTCCAGGATCTTGCAGGAATCCGGCTTTCGTATACTTCGCCCAAGACGAGTAAGGTTGGAAGTAACCAAAGGCCCCTGAACCCCTAGCGTGTACGACACGCTCAGGTATGCGCTCATGATCGAAGTGAGTAATCTTCTCACGCAGCTGGAAGTCTTCGAGCAGAGTGGGTCCCCTGGCTCCTGATTTTAGAGAATTGTGGTCATCATTTACTTTAAGGCCTTGATTGGTGCTCATAGCTTGTTTGTCTGCCAGTCGAACGTCTGCGTTCAGCTGCTTTGATTTTGGATCTGCATTTCTTGGTTCTTGACTTGACATAAGCTGCGTTCTCCTCGGTGTGCGACTTTTATGACGATACGTTGATGCAAGCACATAGTCGACTCGTCAAATTATGTAGCCGTCGCATCTTTCGGAGTAGATTAGAGCTCCATCGTCGCAGCCCCTTAAAAAACCGCAAATTCACTCGAATTTTTTTGGAGTTGAACTTCGATCTAAGTTTGGATATGCAAATAGAAGCATTAATCTTAATTCAAAATTTACGAGGTGTCCCTATGCGGACCAAGAGCAGCTTGCTTGCGGGAATCTGGCTGTATGTAATGATCCCACTCTTTGCTTCGTCTGCTGCCGAAGCTTCTCCAAGCGATGCTTCAATTGATAGATTGGCTGCTCAGCAGTACGAAGGCGCTAAGCGTTTCCGCGACGTTTTTCGAGACGTAGCTTTAAAGTATGATAAGGATGAGAGCACTGTATTGAACTCGCTCCTTTTGCCAATGCCAGAAGGATTGCGAACGCCAAATTCTGCTTTACGAGCCAGCAGTCCTCGAAAAGCACTTGAAGCCATCACTGTTCATGGTCGCAGCGCGAGCTCCTTGAAGCTCTATGAGCACGGAGTTCAAACTCCCTTTGGCGAGCGTGGCAATACAGATGAAATCTTTGCAGCCAAAGGGCCAGCGACGTTTATCGTGGTTCCAGGTATGCTCCAGGAATCTCTTGACGATGACATGTTTGCGGAAATAACCGAAGTGCCGAACTCTTTCAATCAGCGCTACGGCTATCTACTCGATCAGGCCCAAGACTTCGCTTATGACTGGGGCGAGCTGGGGGAAAAAGATGTGAAGCTTTCGTCTAAGGTTCGCATAGGCAGTCTGGATGATCCAGAAGGGAAGCCCCTTGTTCAGCTTATAGTTCTCCGTTCGGCCTTCGGGAGTTTTGAAACAATCGGACCCATCAAACGCAGTGCCGAAACCTACCTGAGGCGGATCAATAAAATCCTCGAACTGCTACCTCCGGAGTCTTACCGCAATCTCTACTTCGTTGGCTTTTCACGCGGCACGATGATAAGTCTAGAGATGCTTGCGAAGGTTTATCGAGAAGGCAGCTATCCTCTGCTCCGTTCGCTGAAAGGTGTGATCACCCTCGGTGGAGTGGTTTATGGATCTGATCTAGCCGATTACCCCTTCCGCCCTTTTCAGCCTAGCTTGCCCGAGAAAACTGCTGCCCCTGATCCTCTCTTTCTCATGGAGCAGACCTTTAAATTGGTTGAGACTTTACTGAAGAATGCCTGGGATCCTGTCAGCAACCTGAAGCGAGTAGGCATTCTGGCCAAGGAAATCAATGACGGCGCCAATGAACTCAAGACTGCGGCGAGGCTCAACTGGTGGGCAACTCACGAATTGCCGCCAGAAGTTCCTATTTATTCGATCAATGGTGCCATGCCTATAAAAGCAATGGCGATATGGCCATTTCAAGACGCCCCTTTCTACGGACTGGGAGACCTCGACTACGGTGCCCTCAAGATCATGGCGTCCAAACTCCAGCAAGTATCCGGTAACTTTCTCAACGACGGGCAACTCACCGATGTAAAAGGTAGAATGTGGCCAGGACTAGCCGAAAAGATTAACCCAAAACAGAAGCCTCTCAAGGTCCAGACTCTGGGTAACGCCACTACTCACCACTTTGGCTTAGGTACTCGTTCTTGCATTCAGGAGGCAGGAGGGCGCTTCAATCTTTTCCCCAGGAAGATTATGATGGAAGCCTTGGGCGCTTACGTCCTCGAGCAGGAGCCTTAGTCGGCCAGAGCTTATGTGCTGCGCTAGGAGGGCTACTCATGTGTTATTCAGCGATGATCAAATCCGACCTCGACTATGTGAAGAGACGTCTCGGGGTCCATTGGGTGCGCGAGTCCTTTGATGCCTACGAGAAAAAGGTAAGCGAGAACCCAAAGAAGTATAAGTCGATCGCTGAGCACCCTCGCATCTATCCTAACTACTACGCACCTATTGTGGTTTGGGAAGGTGGTAAGCGAGTCGGTAAGCCGATGCGCTACCGCCTGCGGCCATCCTGGTCGGAAAAAGAGATTCCAAGCAAATATAATCTCTTCAACGCGCGTCTTGACGCGCTAGAGGAGCGGAAAAGCTGGAAATCCCTCTTTATGAAACAGCACGGCATATTTGTGTTCGAGAAGTTCTTTGAGTGGGTTGAAGATCCGGAGACTGGGAAGAAGAAAGTAATTTCCTTTGCCCCCAACGATCGGGAGCTCATGTGGGCGCCTTGCCTTTGGGATCGCTGGACTGATGGGGAGGAAGTGATAGAAAGTTTTGCCATCATCACTACCGATCCTCCTCCCGAAGTCTCGATGATGGGCCACGATCGCTGTCCGGTCTTTCTACGTGAAGACCTGATCGATACCTGGCTGCAGCCCAGCTTAGTGAGCAAGAAGAAGATGTATGAAGTTCTCGCTACTCTCGAACCCGTGTACTACGCTTGGGCGGATGCAGCCTGAGTAAGTGGCTCGTGCAAATCTTATGCTCCCAGCTTCCGCTTGAGCTGCTCTAGAATATACGATTCCAGCTCAGAAAAACTGAATGGCTTCTGCAGAATTTTCTGGAAATTGCTCTGTGGCTCGACATCAAAATCACCAGTGATCATAACTTTGGGGATGGAGGGATCGAGTCTTGCCGCTACTAGGTCACCATTCGTATTAGGTAAGCGGTAGTCGAGGAACACGAGATCGGGCTGGATCGCTTCGACTTGTTTGAAGAGGTCTTTTGGATCTGTGAAAGTCCAAATCTGCACCTCAGGAGATTCCATGTTCTCTTTGAACATTTCACAAAGGTCAGCCTCGTCATCCAGGTAAATGATTTTAAGCGGCATCGATTTTCTCCTCTGCATGGGGGAAGCTGATCTCGAAGCAGGTGTGACCGCTTTGATCGAGCAGGCTGATCGAAGCGCCATGCTCATCGAGGATTCCTTTGACAATAGCCAACCCTAGGCCCGTACTTTCACCAACGGGCTTGGTCGTAAAGAACGGCTGGAATAGCTTGTCGCGGTGCTCTAAGGGAATTCCGTTGCCCGAATCGTGTACGCGCAGGATTACAGCACTATCGGAACTAAAAACTTCGACCTTCAGCCAGCGATGCGCGT
>JBGSTX010000257.1:0-2821 GCA_041736305.1 Oligoflexus sp.
AGCAACTTGCTCGCCGCTAACCCAGCCTTCACCACATGAGCCGTTTTCAAATCGAGATCAGGGTTGCTAGGGAGACGGTCGATACCGAGATGCTGCTGGGCACGAATGACCACCAGAACTGCTTCTTCGATCTGCCCACTCAGCAGGTAAAGCTGCTGCATATCGCAGTAGAGGGTACAGAGGAGACGCTTGAGCTTGAGCGGAGTCGGTTTCTCGGGATGCACGATCTCTTCGAGACTCTGCACGATAGGTCCCAGCAAGACGGCCGACTGCTGATAGTTCCCCATTTTATAGTCGAGTCGCGCTCTCAGCAGCGAGGCAAACATGCCGTTTTGCAGGAGATAAGGGGCATAATCGCCAAGATGAAAAACGTGGTCGAGGCGTTTGAAAAAACTAAGAGGGACAGCGAGTACAAGGCAGAGTCCTACGCCAATTGATTCGAGTATTTCTATCAGCACTTTCATGGCGCGCCACAACTCCTTGTCTATTTCATCAGTCTCGCCTCAATGGCAAGGCTGTCTGCGCGTTCTTTAACATGATTCTAAGGCAGATTCCACTGAGGACCTCAGAGATTTGCTGAAGACCTTGGCTAGCTTTGATGAACTCCGCTAAAGCGCGTTTGAGCTATTATAACAGTTGTAACACACTTTCCACTCTATAAGCCAAAATGCCATACTAGAATGGTGATGCGCTTTGACTCTAGGTTTTTACTAGCGCATTTTAGTATGTCGAAGTGTAAGAGTGAATAACCTAATTGAGGGGTGACAATGACTTATTCTGGAAGTAGCTGCCTACGAACACTTCTACATGTCATCTTAGCTAGCACAGCCTCAACGCTTGTGTTGGGGTGCAAGAACCTGAGCGAGGGAGAGCTACAAGAGACTGTCTCGGTCGGGGATGAATTTGTCCGAGTTGACCCCATTCAGAGAGATCGCCTGATCTACCAAGGCAGAGAATATCGCTTTAGTGCCGCCAACAGCTACTCCATGCTCTACTCGAAAGAAGCCGCCGACAAGCAATTCGCCACCATGCGCAATGTAGGCAATAACGCTCTGCGCATGTGGGGCTTTTGGAACGGTCCGGATCCGAAAGCCTTGCAGTCCAGCCCAGGGCAATTTGCCGAAGAGCAATGGCGTCTATTCGATTACGTCATCGCCCGTGCTGGCCAAGAGGGCATCAAGTTGATCCTACCTCTCGCCAATTATTGGGACGAATTCGGTGGGATCGTCCAGCTCAACGAGTGGGCCGGGCTTCCCCCCGAAAAAAAGGAGTACTTCGATCGCGAGATTTTCTATACCAACGAGAAAACTCGGGAGATCTACCGGAACTATGTCCTGAGTGTGCTCCACCGTCGTAACACGGTCAACGGGCTCCTCTATAAAAACGATCCGGCTATCCTCATGTGGGAACCGATGAATGAAGCCCGAGGGCGTTCTGATCCCAGTGGGAAGACCGTTGCCGACTGGCTCGCTTGGGCTTCTGCTCTCATCAAGGAAAACGACCCTAATCATCTCGTCGGTTCGGGGACCGAGGGCTTTTTCATGTCGCATCCGACTCTCAAGTACTATCCTTGGCAAGCTGCTAATCCAGCCCCGGCTTACGATCACGATGGCAAGCTCGTGCAGCTGCTGCCTGAAGGAAGCTACTTCGAGCTGGACTGCAAAATTCCCACGATCGATCTGTGTTCCATCCACGCTTGGCCTTATCAGTGGTTCATCGAACCGAGAGACGCCCCTGATCAATTCATCAGCGACTGGATCGAAGAGCACCTGAGCTTCATGAACACTGACCCTGCCTACAAGAAACCGCTCTATCTTGCAGAATTTGGCTACCAAATCACCCGTAGCGATGGAGCTAAGGCCATGGCCGTTCGCAACAGCGTATTTAAACGAGCTTACCTCCGCTATGACGGTGGGGGCGAAGGGAGCCTACGAGCAGGACTGGCCGGAATAGGCTTCTGGAATATTTCCGAAAACGAAAATCCCCCTACCAATTACCTGAGTTTCGATGTCACGTGCCCAGGCGATCTGGAGACCTGTAAGCTGATCCGTGAGTTTTCGAAGAAGCAGGTTCCTTGAGAACTAGGATCAGAGAAAAGTGCTGATCTTTCGGATAGCGCGTCTATTTGGAGCTGCTCCCATAGTGTCGAGCTGAGATTTGCTGAGATCTAAATGAAAGATTTCATGAGACAGCGTTAAGAAGCTTGCAGCGCCCGCTTTTCTGGAAAGCTCGAAAAGCCTTACTCCATAAGGTTTTACGAGCTTTTTCTTGTTTTGGTCAGAGTCTTGCTTTGTCCGCATTAAATACTGCCTCAAGGAGTAGCGGCTATGACCCACAAGAAATCTGCAATGCTTCACTTCATGCGTCCCCTGGCGATGTCACTTGCCTTAGCCTTTGCCTTGTCCTGTGGCTCGGAGCAGCAAGGCTCAGAACTATTAGAAGACCAAGGATTGCCAGAGGTCAGCGAAATTGCGCCTTACCGCGAGCTGGTGTTTGTGCATTCTTCTATCCTCGACGACTCCACTTTCGTCAGTGGTCAGGACCAAGCGAACGGCAGGGCAGGCCGTTGGAGCTTTCGTTATCTTATCGAAGAAATGACTCCGCAAGGTATGGATCCAGCAGATTTCGTTAGGACTTGGCTGCTCGACTATAAGGCTCCTCAGGCCAATGGCTTTCCCCTCACCCAAAGGACCAAAATAGACTCGTTTCTTCAAAACTGGCCGAAGCGATCAGACGGCAAGCTCGACCTGAAGCGGGCGCCTTTCAAACTCCGGGCTATCGTCAATCGGATTGATGTGACCAAAAGCGAAAGCGATATTGG
>JBGSTX010000298.1:0-21174 GCA_041736305.1 Oligoflexus sp.
ACTCGCAGTTCTTGGTCGGTTTCAAAAAGTCTGCGGCAGCATAAAGCTTATATGTCTCGCCCTTAATGAGATCGCTAGGTTTCTCATTACCCTTTGGCAGTTCTTGCCTGGCCCCCATCGGGCGATCGCCATAGGCTATCCCGGAGACCAAAGGCTCGGCTGCAGTGATCATGCGTAAATTCCAGATGGTTCCCTCGGGAAGATTAAGTGAGGGTGGTCCGAGGGGATTTTCGGTACCTTTCTTCATCACGTAGACATAGCGAGCACGGGTCTCGCCCCAGTGAACTGTCCCGTCGCTACGGACTCCGAGGCCAGGCTCACAGCTCTTGGTGGGCTGGTCTTTGACAAAGTCGAAGGGGCCTCCCGGAAAGCGCCTTTGGGCCCGAAGTTCGTCCATGGTGATGCCACGGTTTTCAGCAATCTTATAAACAAAGGCTTTGAAGCGCTCTGGATCCTGCGTAGGTATCGCGGTCTTAGTTTGGTCGAAGCCGTAGTTATCTTTGGGATCGAAGTTGGCCAGCCGAGGAAAGTCGACATTTTCCCCCGAAAAGACCGCTAGGCCGAAGGGTGAAAGCTGGTCGAGGAAGATTCCGGGTGAATCGAGGTCCCACTTGGTCGCTGGCACGCCCGACTTTGCAGTGTGGCAGCACGAACAGCCTACTGAGCGTATCTGGGCCACGACCCAATCATATTCCTTTTTAAAGGCTGGATCCTGCAGGCGCGGATCGCTCGGATCGTCTCCCCCAACTGGCTGCACAAAGCGGTATGGCCTTTGTTCACGCACAACATCGCACTGGCCGTAGTCAACAAACTCATTGCCGCCTGAGACCGCACCAGCGATGTAATTTTGCACGCAAACGTGACCGTTCCCGGTTTTCGAGGGCTTGCACGCCTCAAAAGGATAGGGATATGGTGCCGCAAAAGCACTTCCGCCGAACAAAGAGAGGCTGAGAAAAGCCCAAGAAGGGAGACTTTTGTTCATCTTGCTACCTACGTTTGATGAGTGGACCAGAAAAACTTGAACATATCTTAGGCCGACTCTACAAGCGCTCAGCAAAAATTCAATAGGGAAGCTAACGTAATCATTATGACAATCCGTCTCTAGTGGCAGAGCAAGTGGTGAGTCTGATCGCTGTGTGAGTCGTCCCTCTTGGGGACGACCAGCTTTAGTACGGGGATAATATGAGTGCTAAGAACGGGAAGGCATACTTGCGGATTAGAGATTTGACTCAGTCTGGCAGGTGACGACCGCGATCGACTCTATTAAATCAACAAAGTCTGCGAAATCAGCCGCTCAAAATCAGTCTGAGCTAATTCTTCGTAGGCGACGCGGAAGCCTCGTATCTGGTCGTCGTGGCTCCCGAGGAAGGCATGGAAGCCAATCCCACGCGTTTTCCTATCGACTTCGAGAATAACATCCATGTCACGCTCTCGCATCACAAAGGTAATCTCGACTTCATCGAGCCTGCCGAAGAAATTGGCCCCGGGTAGAAATTCTATTTCCTGGAAAAAAGGCAGGCGAGCACCCGCGATCTGCCCGACTTCACAAACGATCTTATGCAGGTAAAAGCCGAGGCGACTCATAGCTTCGAGGACCTGCTCCTGAGCAGGATGTGGAATGATCCACAGCGGGTCACGGTCACCAGAATCGACCGCTTTCGCGATGTGAACGTGAGTTCTGAGCGCAATCGATATCGGTAGATTTTGATTGAAAACATGATTAACAGGGGTGTCCAAGGGAACGCTTATCTCAAAAGGTATCTCTAAGAACTGCCCAGCTTGAACTTGGAGCGTACCCAGCACCGTTTCGCGGAGAATGCAGACTTCGTGCTGAACGTTACCCTCTTCTCCCTCTTGCTTGGCGTAAGTTTCGAGGGATAGTTCGATCTTTTCTATAGTCTGCTCAACCGCGCCGCCCGTGAGGTTGATCGTACCGCGGAGATAACTGCCCGGTGTCAGATAGGTATCGAATATTTTCGTATCGACCTTTGTCCCTCCGATTCCCACTGAAGCTAAGATGCGACCAAAAACCATAAGTTCTTACCTCCGAAAAATTGGATACGACTTCTGCCTTTGCTTATGCTGCTGCCTCTCTGCTTATTAAATATTCTTTCGACAGACAAAGCAAAACGATAGATCAGAAGAAGAACTTATCTTTTAGCAATATATTCGCCTCAGTGAGAAGGAACTTAGATTTTAAGAGGAAAACTGCGCAGTCGCTTCCCAGTGGCGGCGAAGATAGCGTTCGCAAGCGCAGCAGCGATCGGCGGAACGCCGGGCTCACCAAGACCGCTTGGCTTTTCCTCGCTCTCGATGAAACTCACCTCGATGCGCGGACATTGTTCGTAGCGCAGTACCGGGTGATCGTGAAAGTTGCTCTGCTCCAGAGCACCATCTTTGAAACTGAGTTCAGCTGTCATGCAACCCGAGAGGCCGAAGATAATCGCCCCAGAAACCTGAACTTCAGCGCTTGCTGGATTGATGACGCGCCCACAGTCGACGACTGCGACGACGCGCTCGACTTTTATGGAACGAGAGCCTAGGTCAACCCTGATTTCAGCGACTTGTCCGCACACAGAACCAAAAGAAGCGTGCAAAGCTAAGCCACGAAAGAGTCCCTCCGCAGGAGGCTGCTGCCACGAAGCCTTCTGAGCCAGCTCGCTCAGGACCCGCAAATGGCGTGGAGACTTGGTGAGGAGTCCTTGTCTAAACTCGAACGGATCCTTAGCGGCAAGCTGCGCAAGTTCGTCGATCATGGTCTCAACGACGAAGCCCGTATAGGAATGGCCCACCGAACGCCAAAAGCCGACTGGCACGCCTGGATCCAGGCGTTGATAATCGACTTCCAGCTCAGGTATTTCATAAGGCATATCCTTAGCACCTTCGACGCTGCTGGGGTCCTTAGGAAAGAGCCGCATCATGGAACCGACTGTGACAGCGGTCCCTTGCTTTATGAAGTCAGGAACCCAGGGTGGAAGTATGGTAGGAATCCAGGTGGGCAGCGTTTCAGACAAGATCGAAGGGCCTGTGATGCTGTGTCGCCAGCTCAGAGCCTGACCTTTAGCGTCGACCGCAGCGCGGATCGCATGGAAGCTTGCAGGTCGATAGAAATCGTGCTGAAAGTCTTCTTCGCGAGACCAGAGAAGCTTGATAGGCTTTTTGACCAGCAAGGCTATATTCACAGCCTGGGCAACGTAGTCTTGAAAGAGACGTCGACCGAAGCCTCCGCCGATGAAAGTGCTGTGGATCTTAACGTTTTCCAGAGGTACCCCACTTATTTCATGGGCAACCTGCTGCGCAACCCCAGGCGATTGAGTAGGAGCCCATACTTCGCACAAATTTTCGCTGACGCGCGCCGTGCAGTTGATAGGCTCCAGAGCTGCGTGAGCAGCATACGGCACTTGATACTCGGCTGCTATCACCTTGGAACTGGCGTCGCGCAGGACTTTGCTGTCCTTAACTTGCTCTTCGATGTTTTCCCTACCGCTCACTGCGAAATCGGCGAAAATTCCGCTACTGCTCATCTGCTTCGATCCACCTTCCCATTCCACGTCGAGCTGCTCCGCGGCCTTGCGGGCCTGCCAGTATCGGAGAGCAACAACGACGATGCCTTCGCCCATCTGCAGCACGTCTTCGACACCGATCGAAGCCTTTGCCTTGCTCCCATCCCAACGTTTGATTTTGGCCCCGAGCACGGGTGATCGAATATAGACGGCATTCCGCAGATCGGGAATATTTACATCGATACCGAAGCCGGCTTTGCCCGTAATCTTGAGGCGACTATCGAGGCGAGGTGTAGACTTGCCGATCAGTGTGAAATCGCGCGCTTCTTTCAGAACAATTTTATCCGGCAGGGGAAGCTTACTGGCCTCCTGAGCGAGCTCGCCATAACTGAAGCTTTCCTGAGTACTCGGGTGCAGGATTCGCCCTTGGCTCGCACGACAGGCAGAAGCCGCAACTCCCCAGCGTTTCGCGGCAGCTTCGGCTAAAAGAGTTCGCGCTGCCGCTCCTGCTTCCCGCAGGCTCACATAGCTAGCTGAAATGCTGGTGCTACCACCTGTCATCTGCAGGCCTGCTAGCTGAGGATTGACATAAACGCGATCGGCGGGAGCCATTTCTATCACGAGGTCTTCCAGCTTTACTGCCAATTCCTCGGCTAGAATCATAGGCAACGCGGTATAGACGCCCTGCCCCATTTCGTTTCTGTCGAGTATAAATACAATGCGTCCACCGGTCTCGATGCGCAGCCAGGCATTAGGGGCAAATGCCGGAGAATGGGCTGCCTCAGCCTTACTTTCTTGCTCGAGGCTAAAACCTAAGAGCAGACCACCACCGACGAGGCTAGACAGCTGCAGAAAAGATCGACGACTGAAGGGCATTAGGGGTTTTCCTTCTTCTGAGAGGACTCTTTTCCATTTTTGATCTGCTGGCTAGCCAAGTGGATGGCTGCCCGTATGCGGGGATAGGTTCCGCAGCGACAGATATTCCCATTCATAGCCGCAGCAATTGCGGCATCATCGGGCTCGGGATTTTGCACCAGGAGAGCTGTTGCGCTCATGATCTGACCGGTCTGGCAGTATCCACACTGGGCGACATCGAGGGTGAGCCAGGCTTCTTGAACAGCATGCAACTCAGGGCCTTCTGCGGGGCTGAGCCCTTCGACGGTTGTAACTTCAGAATTTTGAACAGCGGCTACGGGTGTTATGCAAGAACGAATCGCAACTCCATTGAGATGGACCGTACAGGCTCCACAAAGGCCTTTACCACAGCCAAATTTGGTACCCGTCAGTTCCAGCTCTTCACGTAGAACCCAGAGTAAAGGTGTTTCTTCTGGAATTTGGAGACTAAACCGCCGTTTATTGACCGACAAGTCCAAAGGCATAAGATCTCCTCTCAAGTCTAAAACGCATGGGGTGCTTCTATAGTGTAACTTATTCCGCTCTATTCGAGGCAGGAGCAAGGCGAGCTCGACCTTATACAGCACTAGTATAAACAGAGTATAGAGCGAGATGCTAGCATCTCCTTCTCCCTCCTACCGAGGCTGCGGCATATTCGAGATGCAGCGATATGTATCGCGCGCAATGAGTAACTCTTCGTTGGTCGGGATCACCATTATTTCTGGCTTCTGCGAGCCCGAGCTGATGCTTCCCTCCTGACCAGCTAGGAGCGCCTCGTTAAGATTAGGATCGATTTTAATCCCTAAAAATTCCAAATCCTTGCAAATAAGCTGACGAACCAAAGGAGAGTTTTCGCCGATTCCCCCCGAAAAAATAATGGCGTCCGCTCCATTCATGAGAGCCAGGTAGGAGCCAATATATTTCTTGACCCTTTGGCAGAAGATCTCGATAGCCAGCGTTGCCCGGCGATCCTTGTTCTCTGCTTTTTCTTCTATGAGCTCGCGCATATCGTTGGTCAGGCCCGATATTCCGAGCAGGCCCGACTGCTTGTTAAGCATGCTAAAAAGATTTTCATAGCTCAGGCCTTCTTTGAGATGAAGGAATTCGAGGATCGCTGGATCGATGTCGCCGGCCCGGGTCCCCATCATCAGACCTTCGAGGGGGGTCATACCCATAGACGTATCGATGGACATTCCACCATCGATGGCACAGGCCGAACAGCCGTTACCTAGGTGTAGAGTTATGACTTTAACTTCTTCTTTGGCCTTCTCCTTAAGCTGTCGATAGCGATAGGCGATATAGCGGTGCGAGGTTCCATGAAACCCGTAGCGTCGCACTTTGTGTCGCCGATAGAACTGATAGGGAATCGGATAAAGATAATTTTGCTCCGGCATGCTCGCGTGAAAGGCTGTGTCGAAGACAGCCGCCTGCGGCAACTGCGGCCCGAGTAAGGACTGAATAGCCTCAATGCCGGCGATATTGGCCGGATTATGGAGGGGGGCTAGGTCGATGCACTCCTCTATGCCTTCCAAGACTCCCTCGTCGATCAGGACCGACTGCTTAAATTTTTCACCACCGTGAACAACTCGGTGTCCGACTGCGTGGATATCAGCGAGGGTCTTGACCTGGGAGACCTGGCTTTGCTCGCTTAGCAACCAGCGCAGGACGAAATCGACGGCTTGGGCATGGGTGCGAAAGGCCTGAGCTGATTTAGTAGCTTTTCTATCCTTTGCTTTTAGACTTATAAGCGACTGGCTACCGATGCGCTCGATGAGACCTTTCGCAAGCAAGGTCTCACTGTTCGAACTGATCGTCGTCGCATCGACTTCTATCAACTGAAATTTCAGCGATGAGCTGCCGCAGTTCAAGACCAAAATATTCATAAACCTTCCTTCAAATAAGTTTTCGAACTGCACCCCTTACGTTTCTATTTTCATTGGCGCTTTAGACTATGTTTAAGAAGTCCTTTAAAAGTTCCGAAGAGCATTTTACGGAGGTCATTAACTTATGCTTTCCATAGCCATCAAATGCCTGGCTTTAGTCGTCTTACTCATGTCGCCTGCTTGTAGCGGTAAGAGTCCGAGCGCATTTAGTATTAATCAGACGAACTCCTCTGATGATGGTAAGAGCATCGCTCACAGCGAAGGCCTCGATTCCCTAGACATCGCGGATTCTGGCCCGGTTCCTAAACTGAACTTAACGGCCACCAACGTTCCTGCCGGTAAGTCAGATGCTGAAATACTTGTCATTCCTATAGAGGCGGACCCAGCTTTTAGTTACTACGCCTATAGAGTCAGTCAGTCTGGTGATTGTGCGTCTCAGAACGGCTTCACCGTCAACCCTATCAACAAACCCATTACGGTCAAGCAGACAAATCTTCCGATAGGCGAAATCTTTCTCTGCCTCCGCGGCTTTCATACCGAACTTAATCGCTGGCAGCCTGTTAAAGACAATAAAACCTATAGATGGCAAAAAATCCCTTTCGAACGCTTTTATAAGACTTTTTTTGAAGTGACGCTGACTCCAGCAATGGGCTGTGATAAACCAACGCTGACTATAACTCCTAGTACCGTGTCGATCCTAGGGGACGAAGGGTTATTTACCGCTGAGTATACAGCTGCGCCCAACTGCCCAGGATCCTTTCAGGGCACTATAGTAAATCGGATCGTCGGCTTACGTAAGACGGGTACGCAAATGATAGGGGTATTTATAGAAGGGGAGGCCAATGGCTGGATTGAATTCAATTTTACGGATGCAGAACGAAATAATTTTAAAGGCAGTTGGGGCTACGGCGAATACGGCTCAAAAGCAGAGGGTGCTTGGAGTACGGTGCCCTAAAGAGCGCAAGGTAACGCATTGAGTCAGCGAAAGAAGTTTTGGTTGCGCTGCAATCACTGTTTGATGCGCAATGAGATCTGCATTTGCAGTGCCATTCCTCAGCTTAAAATTCAAAGCAAATTGATACTGGTAATAGGTAAGCGGGAAATTAAAGTTCCGACCAACACGGGCCGTCTCGCGGCCATGGCTCTGCCTCCGCCTTCTAGTTCAATCCTCATACACGGCGAAGAAGGAAAACCATACGACCTCAGCGAGCACCTCCTCGGCGACCGACCGAGCCTTCTCCTCTACCCCAGCGAAGACGCGATAGAGCTGAGTTCAGAATTGGCGCAAAGCCTTGGGCCTATCAATCTGATCGTGCCTGATGGCAACTGGCGCCAGACCAGTAAAATGCGTCGTAGAAATCCGCTTATGGCGCAGCTTCCCACAATTCGGCTGCCTCTAGGAGCCCCTTCTGCCTATCAGGTGAGGCGGGAGACTAAGGCCGAAGGCTTAGCGACTCTCGAAGCCATCGCTCGGGTGCTTGGGTTTTTCGAGGGTCCCGAGATTCAAAGAGCCTTAGAAGAGCTCATGGCATTGATGGTTGCAAGGACTCTGCACAGTCGCGAGGGTGGAGGATTCCAGCCCTAACGCGCATCAACGCCAGATTGACCTACAGCAATTGATCGAGTGTAAGTTTCGAGGCAAAGGCATAGAAGTGGTTTCCGTGGCTTCCGTTAGCTAGCCGCTCACTTTTTAGTTTTTCGTCTTAAGGGACTGCAATTATGAGAACATCGCTCCGTGCTACCGTTTCGCACCTCGCCTTTGCTCTACCCCTTTTTTGCCTCCACGGCCAAGCTCTCGCGGCCCTCAGCGACTACAGAATGCTGAGCTGGAATCTGGAGGGCTCCGCTAGTGATCTCAGTTGGACGGGAGTGAAAAGTCTCCTCTCTTGTTCAAAGCAGCCTCAAAAGCCTGCAGTTATAGCCCTACAGGCCGTAGGGGAAGTACCGAAAGAAGCCGATTTTCTGAGCGAGCAACTGATTTATAAGGGCATCCGTCGTTTCCCGGTGAAAGAGTATCGTTGGAATATCGGCACTGCCCAGGAACCTCAATACACCTACATCTACCACATCAACAATTGGCCCAACGGCGGCCAATTGAATTTGGCTATGGTCACCGAGCTGCGAGCGAAGTCTGTCGCGCTGATTCCCCCTCAGCTCTTGGCGACAGGAATGAGCTTAGCCGAAAGACCGCTACTAGGAGTGCAGATGGATGATGAAACGCGGGTATTCACGCTTCATGCCGCCCCGTATACCGAACCAGCCAGCAACGAAGTCGACAACGTCGTCAGCGCTGCAACGATGGAAAGTTCGCAATGGGCCATACTCGGCACCTTCAACCGCACGCCCCAGCAAATCAATATTTTGCCTCATCTTGGGCTCTATCAAGTAAACGAACGCCAGGGTTTTGACTTTATGCTTAACAATCAAAAGGATGAAATCTGGATCGGGAAAGCCTGCCGAGCAGATATCAGCAGCGATCATGCACCGATTTCTTTCTCGCTCTGAAAACCCTTGCCAGCAAGCTCTTCACACCTCTACCTAATATATTCGAGTGATGAGAGATTGGGCTTCGGCCCAATTGATTTAGTTTTCTTCATCCTCGTTTGATTTGATCTTTACGCTGCATCGCGCTAAGCATTGTCGAAGCAATAAAAATTAAATTCATATCTGAGGTATCGTGCATGCTGCTACCGAAGCTCAGGCTTTTGCCTAGTCTCCTCGTGTCCTTGAGTCTTTTGGCTACTGCTTGTGGAAGGTCCAGCGATGAAGAGAGTCAAGTCCAGGTCATCCAAGGATCACGCCCTTCGGATGGTGGAAGCATCGAACGATCGACTGTCGCCCTCGCTAACTCTCAAGGTCAGGTGTTTTGTAGCGGAACTTTGATTGACAGCTCTTACGTAGTCTCGGCAGCACATTGTCTGCAGAACTTTGGCGGCCGACTTTATATTGGTTTTGGCCAGGACCGTAATAACTTTGAATTCATCGAAGCCGCTGCTTTTCGCGTGCACCCGAATTATACGGGAAGCTTCAGCAGCGATGTTCCCTCGGATATTTCGCTTATCCGTTTAGCTAAGTCCGCCCCCGCTGGATTTAGTCCTGTGCGAATCTATAAAGGGGACCTCGGTCGTGGCAATGAAGTGTATCTGGCTGGTTATGGACAGACAGAGTCCGGCTCTAGTGGACGCTTGCTTTATACCTCAGTAAATCTCGAAGACTTCGATGCCGATGAATTGGTGGTAAATAAACGCGGGACAGGCGCTTGCTATGGCGACTCAGGTGGACCTGCTTACGTGCTCATCGGCGGGACTCTAAGTGTAGTGGGTGCGACTTCACGCGGCGAATCAGGATGTAAGGGAGCTTCTGTCTATACACGGGTGGATTATTTTGAGAATTGGCTGGAGTCGACGACAGGTCTCAATCTTTGATTTTTCTTTTTAGGGGTCGAAGAGACTGAATGCTTGAGCCAGCAGTGTAGGAAGGAAAGGTCAGAGGAAACCAACGTCATGAAAATGCGACAGGAGCGCAAGACCTTGGCTCTCAGACCTTCCTTGCCTCAGACTAGAGTCTTAGCACTCAGTTAGGAGCAGCTTCGTTCACGTCTTTTTGGACTTCTTTCTTCTCTTCTAGCACGTCTTTTTGAGCTTCTGTCACGTCTTTTTGCTCTTCATTGACGTCTTTCTGAGCTTCTTCTTGCTTTTCACCTACATCTTTTTGTGCTTCATAAACATTTTCTTGTTTATCAGCGATGTCTTTTGCACCATCTTGAGCAGCTTCCTGCTTGTTTTTCGTGCAGCTCATACCGAGCAAGCTCATACTTCCTAGAAGACTCGAAGCCAAAAGAATTTTTGAAATACGCATAGGCACCTCCAAATAGTCAAAATAACGGACCCACTTTTTGGTATCCATTAATTGATTTGCAATAAGCATTCCTATTTACCAGCATACTATGATCCTTGGCAAAGATTTTAAATCGTGTCTTGGAAAAGCCGTCCTGCATGGGTTAGGCTCGCCGAGGATCAAACGACGGCCTCCTTTATAATTTAGACGGGAATGTAGCTGATGGATAACGCCGCCCTCTGGTCGCTTATGATTGGGACTCTCTTGCTGGTTGTCGTCGCGGCCGGATCTTTCTTGCGTCGTCTGCCGCTCACTACTTCCATTCTCTATCTCAGCTATGGAATATTTTTGGGCCCTGCTGGTATTGGTTTGCTTCAGCCCGAAAAAATCTCCGAACTTCCCTTCCTCGAACGCTTTGCTGAAGCGGCCGTAGTGATATCACTTTTCAGCGCAGGCCTGAAGCTGCGCCTGCCTTTTCGCGATCCCAGTTGGCGCGTGGCTCTGCGATTGGCGACGGTGTCGATGCTAGTGAGCATTGCTCTCTTAACGCTTGCTTCGCATTATCTCCTCGGCTTTTCTTTAGGTGCCGCACTGCTTCTCGCTGCAATACTAGCACCGACCGATCCGGTGCTTGCTTCCGACGTGCAGGTAGCGAAACCCGGAGATAGTGACAAGCTTCGCTTCGCCCTAACAGCAGAAGCAGGGCTCAACGATGGTATGGCCTTCCCCATGGTCATGCTCGGCCTCGGGCTCCTTGGCCTTCACGAACTAGGTCCCTCTGGAGCACGATGGTTCGGTGTTGATCTGCTTTGGGCGATCATTGGCGGTCTTGGGATAGGTTACCTCCTTGGACTCTTGCTGGGCCGTTTTGTGCTTTATCTAAGGCGCGAACATAAGGAAGCGGTCGGATTGGACGACTTCCTAGCTCTCGGCTTGATGGCCCTATCCTACGGTGCCGCCCTAGCGGTCCATGCCTATGGCTTCCTTGCTGTGTTTGCGGCTGGTCTAGCTTTGCGCCGGATCGAAAGCTTTGAAAAAGGTGAAGAGCCCCTGGCTTCGCATGATTTACAGGGCGTGGCTGAAGAGCTGGCGATCGACCGCGAGAAAGCTCCTGCGTTTATGACCCATGCTGTCTTGAGCTTTAACGAGCAGCTCGAAAGGATCGGTGAGGTTGTCGTCGTCGTGCTTCTCGGTGCCTACCTTTCGCCCAAATTTTTTACTGTCCAGGCTCTGCTGGTTGGTGTACTGCTCTTCCTCTTTATACGACCTCTCTCAGTGAAAATAGGTCTCTTGGGTAATAAGAGCCTGCAGCCCTTTCAACGACGCCTGGTGGGATGGTTTGGAATAAGGGGACTCGGGTCTGTTTACTATCTCGCTTACGCCATTAACCATGGACTGGAAAAGTCTCTGGCTAACGATATTTTCGCTATAGTTTTGAATTTGGTATTGGCTTCAGTGGTGCTGCACGGCATTTCGGTTACGCCGCTCATGAACACCTACGAACGCACCATGGAACGGCGGCGAGAAAAGCAAAAGAAAGGGCAAGAGCCAAGACCTCTTGCCGTAGAGTGAAAAATTAAAGGCAAGCGCCTGCTGCAGAATCAAAGACCAAAGTTCCTGTGCAAGTGCAAACCCCAGCCGACTCAGTGGTGTTAGCTACACAGTTGCACATTTGGTAAGAACCAAAGCTTAGATTCGTGTCGATACTCGTGAAAGAAGTAGCTCCGCTGGTATCGAGCTGTGGTTCTTTTACGCTAAGACGAGCCAAGCCGCTCCAGCCATCACAGGAGACCCCTGGATTCGACCTGACGACAGCACCGGTGCAGGTGTTGGTACAAGCTGGAATCTCGATCGCTCCCAAGATCGGATAGCTCTGGGCTGCCGCGGGGTGATCGATAGCGTTGAAGTTGATGATAGCTTTAGAACCATTGTCGCCCTCTTTAATGAGCTGCCGCGCGGGTTCGAGGTAAATATCGCCTGGCTGGGCATGGTAATAAGCAAAAGGTATGCGTGCTCCCCAAGCTGGCTCGGTTGATGTAATGAAATTCATGCTGATCTCGCTACCACCAGGCAGTAGGTTACCGCAAAGATCGTGAGCAAATATCACACTACTATAGTGGCCTTCTGCCGCCGTAACCGCTCCACCCCACAGATCTCCCGCGTTAATAGAGGAAAGTCCGAAGACCTCATAGGTCCCCGCACCCGTAAGAGCTAGAGTAGTGTCGGCCGAATTATAGGCTGCAGTATTGATGCGATAGCGTTGCAGACCATAGGGTGAAGCGCCCATGGATATAGGAAAGTATTCGTACTTCCAGAGCATGGCATCTGCTTCTCTCTTGGCGCTGGGAGCCTGATATTCGTCGCCCATCAAAATATCGCTGTTCGCGCTAAATATTCCATCTTCATCGACATCGACAAAAGGTGAAGGTAAGTCGATGAACCACTCGCCTGAGGGATTGAAGAGGCCATCGCCTCCGGCATCATAGGTAAGCGCATCACCGCTGTCGTAGACTCCGTTCTGATTTTTATCCCAAAATCCATCACCACCCACATCATAGACCCCGTTGCGATTGGCGTCGTTATAATGCTCCTGACCGCGAATGGAATAAACCATGGTCGAGCGCCAGTTGCGGCGCAGATCGGAGTAAAGGACTGAAGCTTGACCCTGCCCCGCCCCCCAGGCCGCGAGACTGTTCGGTTCACAGCGAGTTTGAGCCAGTGGATAAGAGTCGTAGCGTTGGACTGGAAAGGGGTACTGATTGACGAGGTGAAGGCTCTGGAGCTTGACACTGACCGCACCTGTATCTTTGGAAGGAGTGCCGCCGTTTTCCACGATTACTCGCCCTACTTCCGCCGCGATACTCACGGGATACTGGACCAGTGCGTCGCCGTCGAAGCGGGCACCTAGCTGAACTGTCAACGGCAGCTGATAGCTGCTGTTAGTGTTGAAGTAGGCTTTCATGGTTCGAGCATTCATGTTATCGAAAGTCAAAGACATGTTGATGTAGTTAGTGAGACCTGCGGTGACACGCAACACGGGCGATTGGGCGCGATGAGCAACATTATCGACGTCAGTGTAAACAGAACTCACCTGTATTGTACCCAAAGCAACGCCGGCGCAAATGGGAACCTGGAACTCCCCAGCTCCCGAGCTTATCGCAGTGAAGACAGAGTACTTCTTCCCGGTAGCGCTATCGACTTGTGTCTGCAGAGTATCGCTGCGCTTGCCTAGTTTGGCTCCTTTGGGAAAGTCTACTTGAGTCTTGAAACTAAGGGTCTGACCGACAAGAGGTGATCCCGATTGAGTGAGTTTGAAGTAGAGATGCGTGCAATCCTGCGGACCCGAGTCGAGCAAATTAAGAAAGATGACATCTTTCGAACTTCCCTCACCCTCGCTGCTTTTCATTTCAGGGTCGGCATCGGAGCGCAGGTAGGTGAACTCAAAGGTAGGCTTTTTAGTGACCGTGATTTTCGCCGAGTTGCTGCTGATCGCTCCGGACTTAGCGACGATCACGGCTTGTCCTTCAGCGTCGCCCGAGCAATATACGGCACTGAAGTTACCCGAAGCATCGGTTCGACCCGAGCTTGGATTGAGAGAACCGCTATCTTTGGCCAATTCTCCCGTACCCTTAATTTCCAAATTAATCCCTACATCCTCAACTCCAGCTCCACTCATGGTGGCGCTTACGGAGAAGCTAACGCAGGTGTTTGCGGCTGTAACCTTCGTGAAAAGGGTAGTGGTCGATAAGGATCCAAAGCTAAGGCTATCGGCGACGCCGGTCCCAACTTCTTCACCGCCTGCACCCGAGATAGTCGAGGTGGGAACCGGCGCGGCTACATTCCTCGAATCGTCTTGGCTGCAACCGAAGCTTAGGCCAACATAAAAAAGAATTTTGACGAGCTTTCGGGCATCGTGTCCTGATCTTACGTCTCGAAAATAATTGACCTGGCGGCTTTTCATGGGGCTATTCTCCTCAACCTGAGAGAGCCTTTCGGAGAGAAGCCAGGATTTACCGAGAAAAATTTTTCTCGGTAAATATATCTATTATTATCCAACACTTAGAGGAACGATAGCCGCACCATTTGCTTGCAGGTCGCGCGCCGGGGAAGCGATTTAATCCATTTTCTTGCGACGACGAGTCTCAGGCTTTTTTCTTGGGTCCGATCTGCTGCTCTTCTCAGGCTTAGGTCTCGTCGAGGTCTTTTTCTTGGCCTGGGGGGGGGCCTTGGTTTCTGGCACGCTTTTCTTAGGGGCTATGGGAACGAGCGGCGTGATAACTCCGATCTCTTTTTCCTCTTCCGTCGCATTACCGGCCATCGCTTTGCTGGCTAGCTTGAGGGCGCCCAAAGCTATTTCAACGATATCGAATTCGCTCGCCAACTCGTCAATCACCACCCGAAATTGGTCGAGATCTTCGCTGAGAATCGCCTCGCGGACCGCAGCGTCCATCATTTCTAGACGGCGCGCCTTTAGATCAGCAATGCTCGGAACCTTAGCTATTTTCATTTTCTGCTTGGTAAGGTGCTCGATATTACGGAGCTGCCGATGATCACGGGCTTCCGCCAAAGTGATAGCAACCCCTTCACGCCCTGCTCTACCAACCCGACCGATGCGGTGAATGTAGGTCTCGGGTGAAGCTGGAACATCGTAATTTATAACGTGGGTCAGTTGTTCAATATCCAAGCCGCGCGAAGCAACATCGGTAGCGATAAGGAGTTCAATCTGTGCCGAGCGAAGGCGCTTGATAACGCGATCTCTTTGTGCTTGAGCCATGCCACCGTGAAGAGACTCTGCCGCGTAGCCACGTGCTTTGATCGATTCCGCCAGTTCATCAACCTCATTACGGGTACGACAGAAGATAATGGCCGACTTGGGATCTTCCATATCTAAAATCCGTCCCAGAGCTTCTGGCTTCTGCGAGCGGTTCACAATATAAGCTGTCTGCTGCACAAGTGGCAGAGAGTCTGTTTTAAGATTATCTGCTAGGGCTTTAATTTCTTTGGGATTTTTTAGATGCCGCTTGGCAATTCCCGAGATGCGAGGAGGCAAAGTTGCTGAGAATAACATCACCTGGCGCTCGCTAGGAGTCTCACTGAGTATCGCTTCGATATCATCGACGAAACCCATATCGAGCATCTCGTCAGCTTCGTCGAGAACCACTATTTTTACTTGTGAAAGCTTCAGAGTCTGACGGCGGATATGGTCGAGAGCCCGTCCGGGAGTAGCTACCACAATATCGACACCGCGTTCTAGAGAGCGAATTTGCTGGCCGTAAGCTTGACCGCCGTAAACCGGTACGACGCTGATTCTCATGTCTTTAGCGTAGCGATGGATAGCTTCGGAAACTTGGATGGCTAGCTCGCGTGTAGGCACGAGTATCAGGGCACGGGGTCCGCCGCGAACTGCTTCACCTTGGGCTAATCTTTGAATAATAGGCAGGGCAAAAGCCGCGGTTTTACCGGTACCAGTTGCGGCTTGACCAACTAAATCAAAGCCTTGCAGAAGTAGAGGAATGGCTTGGGCTTGAATAGGTGTCGGTTCTTCATAGCCGAGGCGGCTAAGAGCGTCAGTAAGTCGTGACTCTAAACCCAGAGCGCTAAAATCCTTGACCGGTTCGATGTCGGTTTTTTGGTCCATTTATTAACGCCCTTGTTTATTGGTGAGTGTGGGACTTCTGGCTGGCCGAACCATCTTATAAGCGTGAGTTTGAGCAGTGACAATAACTTTATCGCGACGAGGCGAGGCAAAAACTCCCAATTGAGCTACATACACCCAATACGACGGGGTGCTGCTTGGAGTCGCAGAGAATTCCAGCTTTTAGAAGTCCACAGAGCGGACCATTGTTAGATAAGAGCGTTTGCTAGGATGATATCACCCACGGACGTTTCCCTTCGTTACTTTAACATACCGACTTTTCCTAATCACCTTAATGGTTTAGGGTAAGATTAATAGATCTCTCGAGCGCCTGCCGATAACTTGTTATCGTCATAGCCATGGGATAAAAGAATGAAGGTAACGCTCCAGATAAATTCCGTAGTTTTCGCATGTTCGATAATTTTCGGATGTAATGGTGATTCTTTCCTACCAAAGCCCGAGGAGCAAGCTGGAATCTTGGGTGGGCCACATAATGACGACGTCAAAAATGAGCCTAAGCCAGATGTGAGCGATGAATCCGTTGTACCTCCCAATAATATTTCTGGAACCTATCTCATAGGCTGCGAGGCCATAGCTTCGGCTTCGGTCGGACCGTATAATTTGAAACTTGCATGTCAGGTGCAAGGCATCGACCGCTCCTTTCCAACGAGCAGTGGTATTTGGACAGGTCAGCTTATCGATTCTGTTGCCGGAGAAGAGCTTAAGATTCTGGATGCGAGCCAAGGCTTGTTTCAGCTTGAGATTTCCGACGCCAATGCAGTCACCAGCACACTAGCTCGGACCCTTATCACCTTTGCCGGTCAGGTGAATGGCCAGGATTTGAAAATGGAAACCAGGGCTAAAAAAGCCGTCGAGAGCAGCGGCTCGCAAATCCCTGAGCTGAAACCATCTACGCCCTCTGCAAATCAGCCAGCAGGACAGGTGTCGGCTACTCTCAGCTGTCCTAATCAATTTGTGCAGGTTCCGGGAGATACGCGCTATGGAACCAGCAATTTTTGTATCATGAAGTACGAGGCAAAAGATGGTGCTGGATCTGTCCTTACAACGGCCGCTCGCCCCCCTTGGGTCAACATCAGCCAGGCCAATGCTCGCCTTGCCTGTCAGGCGCTAGGACCGAGGTACGACCTTATCAGCAATGATGAATGGATGAGTGTCGGAGCTAACATCGCGGGCGTGGCAAGGAACTGGAGTGCCGCGGCTCTAGGGCAAGGATTTATGAGTGGAGGCCACTCCGATAGCACTCCGGCTGTGCCATGTCAGGCTTCAGGAGATGATCTCCAAGCCTATTTCGATGCTAACTGCCTCGTCGCTACGGACACTGGCCCCTTCGCTCAGCGCCGCACCCATGAACTCTCGAACGGCAGCATCATTTGGGACTTAGCGGGTAATGTTTCGGAATGGACGACTATGGTGATCGCTCCGACTCTCGCAAAACCCTTTAGCAGCACTGACCAGACTACTATCGATTTCTGGCGCGAATGGACCGAAATCAACTCCGGTTTCGACGTTTTGCCTTTGAAAAGACTGCGCCCGACCAGTGCGGACTTCAGTTTCTGGAACGAAACTTGGAATTCCACAGCTGGAATCGGCAAATACTTGAGCGGAAGGAGAGGCGGAGGAGCTCTGCAGCGGGGCGGAAATTTTGTTGACCTGCAGCGGTCTGGTATCTTTGCGGGTGATCTTTCTCTTACAGAAAACGAGCCCGCCCCTAACACAGGTTTTCGATGCGTGTTCCACCTATAAGGGTCAATAAAACGAAGTTAGCGCACGATAACGGCTGAATCGACCTGTCAGGAACATCTGAGTGTGCTTCGTCTCATAATGCGGTAATATCCCAAGAAATGATCCGCTGCCAGGCGCAGAATGCGCCTCCTCTGCTTCTGCATTCAAAAAATTAAGCCAGGCGGATCCTGGAGCTAGAGATGAAAAGGACTTGCAGATGCGTCGCTCGCCTAAGTCTCTCATTCAACTTTCTTTTAGGAACGGCCCAAGCCGAATCTCTTTCTGACGTAAGATCGGCAAGCCCTCTCGCCTGGATTAAGCAAAGTTTTTCGGACTTGCAACCCGCGGACCCATCATCTCCCCTTGCAGAAAGGCTACAATTCTGGGCAGATCATCTGGATCAGATGCTAAGAAAACAGCCTGGAAATAGTGAGCTTATGCGGGAGATACCGCGGCCTCGCGTGCGCCTAATTTTGAACGACGGCCTCAACGCATTCACTAGCAGCGAAACAGTATGTTACCGCATACCGGTACTCAAGGGCCAAGGTGGAGAAGCTGATCCTAAAACTCTCCGTCTTGTCTCGGTCAGCAATCAGGGGAAGGTCGGAATCTATTCAAGAGAAGAGGTCGCCTGCCTCGATCTCATGCAAGCGCAAAGGTCAGCCCAGGAGACAGCGGATTTTTATGAAAAGAATCTCGCTGCCGGATCCTGTAATATTTCAGTCGCGAGCGATACTTTGATCCTCGGCGAAGGCTGTAAAGCGGCGATGGACGACTTCCGAGCTGACGGTATAGTAGTGAATGCTCTCAGCCCTTGGATTACCATCGAAACCGGTCTTGTCAGGCTTTTTGAAAGAGAATCTCTGCTCGTCTATACGCTCCTGCACGAGCTGGCTCATTTCTATCGGGCCCATGGCTCGCTTAACAAAAAAGCTTATGAGTATTTTTATAGGCTCAATGCGTCGACTCATCGGGACCACAAACCCGCGGTTGATGCGCAGCTTGAATCGTTGGGCGCAAAGGTGCAAGCGCTCCCGGCCTATAGCGTTCAAGCGGTCGAAGGCCAGAGATGGCATTCAGAAATGTTCAGCTACAGTCGCTACGCACTCAACTTATTGATCAAACCCACCTGTTCCGCAGAGACATCGTTATGTTTTGTGGCCTGTCGACCATTTCAGCTTCTGATGGACACCCAGATGGCGAGTCTCGGTCGCTTTCCCCAGACTGTTCTCGATAATGCCGGCGAACAAATTTACTTTGAGTGGGAGAATAATTTCAGCCAATGCCTAGCTGCTATTGATGTCGACGGGAACGAAGCGAAACCGAGTACAGCCGTCGTCAGTTGGGAAGCTGCCCAAAAGGTCTTCTGGTGGGGAGAACGCTCATCCAAGCTTATAGACATCGCTCAAAGCATGAATCAGAAGTACCTTGAAAAGGAGGCCGCAAAAAACCAACTCCTTCAAGCAGCCCTTGATGCAAATTTAGGCTATTACACTAGCGAAGAGGAAGCCGACCGCCTAGCCCTCAGATGGTTGGCCTGGTTGGGCATTAGCGTAGAAACCAGTTATGAACACTGGCTGACCTATGCAAAGGCCGTCGATGCCTTTCGACAGCATTCAGATTTTGATTTCTCTTTTAAGAAATGTATCGGACTTTTTGAAGCTGATCCTCGCTGGACAGATGCGGGTCAAGTCGTACCAATTCCCATCGGAACCTTTGCCGAGCCACATCATAGCAGCTGTTTTCGTGCTTGGCTTATGGAGCGGGAAGTTTCTGCTAACGAGTGGCCATTGGGCCCTTCTCTTTGGGCGGAAGCAGAAAAGGTAGGTGGACCCTATTTAGAGATGAGACAAAATCTCCTCAGTACTAGACTGCGAATACGGATGCCTCCTCGGCCTCGCCCTTTCTGAGCCTATACAAGCGGGACCCTAAGGATCTTTATTCAACAGAAGCTTTCACGTCATGCTGGCTATAATTATCAAAACCGAGCATAGGGATCAGGCCTTTGGAAATATCAATATGGTTAGGTTGAGCACAATGGTTCGTGTCGACACCGATGGCTGCCTTGAACACGTTCTTCCAATGCTTGGCCGGACAAGCTGATTCAATGAAGACTTTAACGTCCTTGCCACGGCTATGCGTAGTTTTCAACGAGTAGACCTTGTTCTGGCAGACGTTCGTGCAGCGAGGTAAATTGATCTCATAGACCTCTTTGCCGTACTTATCCCGAGATCGCTTGACACAACTGCCGCCGCACTTCTGAAAAGCGAGGTTGAGATAATCAAAGTTCGAACTAATCTGGTAGCCTTTTGCTTTGACATCCTGTATGTCGCTGCTTTCCACATCCTGCACCGTCCAAGGATTGGGGACCGCCACCCAATTGTCAGAACAGCTGACGCCTAGTAGCCCCTCTGCTGGTGATATGCCTTGGCTTGAATTTAAACCGCTGGGAGGCGGACAGCGATCACTGCTGCTGAAGCGGGAAGGATCGTAAAACGATACTGATAGGTTCTTAGACCCAGATGAGGGAGAAGAAGACTGAGAGGAACTGTCGTCTTCCATCAGAGCGACTCGCGCTTCCTCCACTTTTGACACATCTAGATTTAGGCGGGGAATCAGACCTCGAGAGACCTTGATATGATTTTTGGTTCCGCAATGATTTTCGGCGAGGCCAAGGCTTTCTTTTAAGATACTCTTCCAATTCCGCCCGGTACAGCCAACCTCAAGAAAAACATTGGCAGATTTGTCGCTTTGATTGGTCTGCATCTTCCAGACTTTGTCAGAGCATACTGATGCGCAAGTGGGGCGGTTGACTTTATATTTTTCATAACCTTTCTCGTCGTAAGATTTCTTCACACATCTGTCTGGACAGGTCCTATAAGCCAGTCGCAGATAATCGAGCTCGTTTTGTACGTCCGACGCCTTCGTCCGCACCTCTTTGATGTCAGGGGGACCAAGATCCGACACATCCATAGCATCCGGAACGTCGACCCAGTTGTCGCTGCAGGTGACGCCAAACATCCCTTCAGCCGGAGAAACGCCCTGGTCAGCAGACAAGCCAGGGGGAGGAGGACAGCGTTTGACGAGCTCTTTCGGATCATAGAACGACATCGGAAAGCCGGAACTTATACCCTCAAGCTGGCTTTCCGTTGTTCGGCATCCAACAAAAAAGAAGCTTAAACTGCCCCACGTAGCCAAGAGCCACTGCAAGCGGAAAGATTTCAGACGATCAATCATCACGTCACTTTCTTTAGGATTCTGTTTGAGTTCTCCGATTAGGACTCGATGCGATGCTTAAACCACTTTGTATTGATACTAAGCCTTGAGAAATTGTTCGGATCGACTACAAATCAATATTGAGAACTTTGCAAATCTTGTTTCAGGTAAATTATACCATTCATTGAACTTGTCGCAAGGTTCTGACTGCAAGTCTCTGCCATGAACAAAAAATGGGCCTCGCCTATGGCGTCGGCCACTCAGTTCTTTGACCTAGCCTTAGACCTTGCCATTGCCTTGTGCGTGATCGTGATCGTCGGCGCAAGGCCTTTTGCCTTTACCACTTCGGCGAAAACCAAGCATAGGCCTAAAGGTAAAGGGTTGGGCTAGGATCACGATCACCCCAAAGGCGAAGGCCAAGCCAATGTCAAAGGCTAAGTTTAATTGACCAGTGGCCGACGCC
>JBGSTX010000300.1:0-2384 GCA_041736305.1 Oligoflexus sp.
ATGACGATCACTTCATAGCGTGGATAATTCATGCGAGTTAAAGCATCCAGGGCCTTAGGCAGTGTTGCTGAACCATTGAAGCTACAAATGACCACTGATAGGAATGGCCATTCTTCCTTGAGCCGAAAGGGAGTCCCTGAAATCGTTTGTGGAAGGCCTGGGCTATTCTTTTGCCTTGGGCTATCGATTGACGGTCGGTAAGCAACTGGAATTTTCCGAAGAGTCGAATGACTGGGATGAGCAGAACTATTGGCAAAGTTTGCAGGGCTCCGTGTACCGGGCTCGATCCTTGCCCGATGTGATCGGTGCTTTGCAGGATCGTACCAATGGTCATGCCCCAACGCAGTATATGTGTTCTTTCCTCAAGGCCTATGCGGCTCCCGCTCTGTTCTAGTCGGCCGGCGCTGAAAGCATCTCGGCCTCCTCCCTATACCCAGCGGCATGTCTCGCTATCTTAAAAGATTAGCCGCATCAGCGGCGCAATCTCGACACCTCGATACACTCACGATAAAGCCTTTCGCAAAAAAGCTCTTTCCGTTAGCTTCGCCCAAGATATTGACCAGACCCCACCCAACTGGAGCAAAGCATGCGACAAAAAATGGTATGGCTGCTTACGTTTTCAATAATGACTTCGTCATGTGTCCACCAGGCCGAGACTCCATTAGCGTCTGCCGACTCTACCGTGACATCACCAAAGACGGCCTTTGCGACTTTCGTCGATGAATATTTCGAAGCGAGTTTTGTTTTCTCGCCTTCGTCGGCGACGGCGACGGGGATTCATACCTACGATGATAAATTAGAAAATCGCTCCTCATCAGCTTTGGCCAAGCGACTCTTGACCTTGAAAGATTTTCAGCAAAGATTGAACGGAATTCAGTCGACTCTTTTCGACGAGCAGATCGATATCAAAGCGATGCAATCACAGATTCAAAGCGAAATCTTTGCGATGGAATCTTTACGGGTTTGGCAAAACAATCCGATGAGTTATGCAAGCCTGCCCGGCAGTGCGGTGGATTCCCTGATCAAACGTAACTTTGCTCCAGCCCAGGAACGATTGCTGTCAGTCATTGCCCGATTGCAGGGGATTCCTGCACTTTATGCAGCTGCTCGGGAAAATCTCGAAAATCCACCCAAGGAGTTTACCGATTTGGCTATGCGCATGGCGCAAGGATCGGTAGGATATTTCGAACTTTCATTGCCCATATGGGCCGCGAGTGCCGCCGGTTCCGATCAAGCGCTGTTGCTCGAATTTCAAGCTGCCAATCGATTGGCAATCGCTGAAGCTCGACAGTTTGCGCTTTGGCTGAAGCAGGACCTTTTACCTCGTTCCAAAGGTTCTTATGCCATTGGTGAGAAAGCTTTTAGCCAACTCCTCCTCTATAACGAAATGGTCGAAACCCCTCTCGCTGAACTGCTGAAAATTGGCGAAGCGCAGCTGCAAAAGGACTATGAAGCCTTCGTTGCAACGGCTCGGCTTATCGACCCGAAGAAAACTCCAGCTCAGGTGATGAAGCTTCTATCCGACGAACATCCAAAGGCGAATGATTTGATTCCTTCCGTTCGCCGCACGGTGGAAGAGGCTCGATCTTTTTTGATTCGTAAAGATATTATTACCGTACCCTCCGAGGTCAGACCCCGTATTGAGGAAACGCCTGCTTACGATCGTTCGGGCACCTTTGCATCCATGGATACTCCCGGCCCAGAAGAAACGAAAGCGACAGAGGCCTACTATTACGTGACACCTGTCGAAGCAAGCTGGAGCAAGAAGCATCAGGAAGAGCACCTGCGGGGCTATAATCCCTATGTCGTGTCTATCATCAACGTTCATGAAGCTTTTCCTGGTCATTATCTGCAATTTCTCTATGCCTCCAAGTATCCAACGAAAACTCGTAAGATGATCAGCAGCAGTTCCAATGCGGAAGGTTGGGCGCATTATACGGAGCAGATGATGGTAGAAGAAGGATTTGGCGACGGCAATCCGAAAATTCGCCTAGCTCAGCTTCAAGAAGCTCTCCTCAGAGATTGTCGCTTTATCGCCGGTATTAAGCTTCATACTCAAGCTTGGACAGTTGAACAAGGCGCTCGCCTGTTTGAAACCAAGGGCTTTCAGGAACCTGCAAATGCTTTTGAAGAGGCGCGTCGCGGCACTTACAATCCTACCTATCTCTACTATACCTTGGGCAAGATCGAGATTCAGAAACTACGGGATGACTATCTTCGTCAGACCGGTAAGAGTCTGAAGCAATTTCATGATGCATTCGTTACCCAGGGGGCTTTGCCCATTCCGTTGGTGCGCGAAATTTTATTGAATAAGCCGAAGACTTGAAGTAGCAGACTGGAGTTGAAGCTAGGCCCCTCTCAGCTAAAAGAGCAGCACTTCACCT
>JBGSTX010000337.1:0-4191 GCA_041736305.1 Oligoflexus sp.
GCTTACTGCAGCTCGAGAGCGTGCATCGGTATAATAGAGATTGGTGTTTTCAGGCACCGCTGCGGTATCGAGAGTTTGCCATGATTTGTCACCGCGGTAGAACTGGGCAGAGCTTCCTGCGGTGAGGCTGGGCTCTTTGCCTGCAAGATCTGTGGTGAGACCACTGATTTTGCTTTGAGCAATAGCAGCAGTAGCTGAGACATCTGCATCAACAATCGTAGCATCGACAATCTCGCTTGAATCAATTGAAGTTCCGAGAGCGCCAGCAGGAAGATTGGTCAGCCCTGAACCGTTACCGCTGATCATGCCCGTCGTTGTAATGTTCTGAGCGCCAAAGTTAGGCGAAATTTTAGTCCCTGAGATAGCTGCACTCGCTGAGATATCTGCATTTGCTATCGATCCGTCGAGTATAGCAGTGGAGTCAACAGCCCCGGCAGCAGTTGTATCGTCGCTGCCCCACTCCCAACCACTCCCATTTCGCCACTTCAAAATCTGCCCATCTGCAGGGGTGCCCACAGGCAAAGGCGAACCTGCAATCCCTTTCAAGGAGAGCTGCCCGCTCACATTGTAGCCTATGGTTTGAGTGTCGACGGGGACCTTAAATGCATAAGGGACTGCAGAAAAGCGCTGCCTAGGATAAGTTTTTCCTGAAGTGGCGTCGACAATTTCAATCCAGGCTTCAGCCGCACTGAATACGGTATTAAATTCTGCAGGCGTTAAGCTGACATTTAGATTGAACACACCATCAGTGAGAAGCACTGCAAGAAAATTTTGTGAAGCAAGGGGAACTCCACCGCTTGCAGCAGCGTAGAAGTTAGCAACAATATCGATGGGTCCTTTAAGAGCCTGACCGTTACCCTGGGTGACTCGCCCGCCATACTGCAGACGATAAGGACTGGCTTCGCTGATCTGGGCGAAAAGCAGCGAGGCGAGCAGCACTAGCGAAACTGTTTTCATTATCCACCCCAGTAAGATTTGAAGTCAGAGACGTCTATCTCGAAAGATTCGATGTTCTCCTCTAAGCTTCAATAATTCTTTTCGGTTGGTGCGATCGGATAGTAAGGCTTAAGGCAAGAGCGGTCTAAAATTTCTTGAGAGGTCACTTTTTATTCATCCGAACAGGTACTTGCGCTTGGGTGATTTTAAGTACAAGAGCTGCGTTGAATGGATAATTACAATATGCAGTAGCAGAGCCAGGACGAAAAGCTGATATTTACCGGGAAGTAAGGTCCAGATTCGAAACATGTCTCAAGCGGTCTTCATGGTTTGCGGCATAGCCCTCGTCAGAATATGCATTTACTTAGCCAAATCTTGGACGCTCGGATTTCGCAGATCTTTGATAACAACAATCACGGATCTGATCATCGTCGATGAGGGAGTCTATTTTTGATAGGGCGCTGCCTTTCAGCTGTCCTGGCAACGCAAAACAACAGGCTTCCAGCAGAAACATTCCACAGATAAGTGACGTCAGAGGTTTCTGAGCTCCCACCATGTACTGGTATCGATTATTTGAAGAGCCTTTGATAATGAAGGAATCACGGCACAAAAATCTTGACTATATTAGGCAAAAATAGATCATTCCTGCTGCACTGCAGATTAAGGCATAAGCGAGACATGGTCGCCACAAGCTCGCTAACATTTCTCTCTCGGCGTTGAGCAGCCCAACGGTGGCCTGAACCGCAGCCAGATTTTGAAGCGCTATCATATTGCCGGCGCCAGCGCCCAGCAGGTGCAGACTCAGAACCAGCACCACCGGAACGTTCAGGTTCTGACTGAAGTTAGCCATAAGTCCAGCAAAAAGTAGGTTGGCAACCGTGGCACTTCCAGAAACAAAGGCCCCGATGAGCCCGACAAAAGGGGCCAAAGCCACCAGCGCGTATTGCCAAACAATGGCTTCCCCTACTTTGGGTGTGCTAGCCCATGCGGACGTGTCCAAAAAAGAGATCATCATCTGCGCAAGCCCAGCCATGAAAAAAATCGCCAGAAACACCGGCGGCAATCTCCTCAATGCAACGTTCAAAGACTTCCGTATGGGTACTGAGCGAAAATATGAGGAAAATATTTTCAGTCCTATCATCGTTAAAAAAAACACCAGTCCTGGCTGAAACAGGGCGAACGCTATACTACTTTGATGAAGCTCAAAATAGAACTTATAAGGACCTGCCATGACTTTCCCGATTAAAAGAGCCGCGCTCAAAACAAGATAGGGGTAGAATGTTTGCAAAAGCTGCCAAAAATCTTTTGGGCTGACCTGTGGAGTAAGTCCGGTTCTCGGCCTTCGATAGTACAACTTAATGCAGATCAGAAAGACTAAGATACCCACAAGCGATCCGACAATTGAAGGGAACTCCGGTCCCAGGTAGGACAGCGCTAAGGAGGGAACTGTGAAGCAAAAGCTGCCGAATAGAGCGAACAAAAGACGAATTCGAAGGGATGACTGCTCCGACATCGAATACTGTTGGCGAACCAAGAGGAATATAGCCATCACAGGAACAATCCCGGCGATCACGTTTATGCCAGCAGTCAACGAGGGCACACCAGTAGTAGGCAGAGATTCAAGTCCAATTCGCACAGGCGTCCCGACGGCTCCAAAGGGAACAGCGCTGCTATCACCAATCAAAGGAAGTACCGCGGCTATCACAGCGGGATAACCCAGGGACAGCAGCAAAGGCGCTACAATCGCTGCAGGCGCACCAAAACCAGCGGCACCCTCGATAAAAGCACAAAACAGCCAAGCTAGCAGGATCGCCAAAAACAGGGGGTCCCCTGCGGTCATTCGCATCAAGACATCCTTGATTCTCAGGGTCATCCCACTGCTCTGCATGAATTCGAGAAAGCTGATCGCACCCAAAAGGATGAGGGCAATATCAAAGGCTACAAAGAGAGCCCGTAGAAGTGGGACCGAAAAATCACTTGGCGCAATGGGCGAACTCACCAACCATAGAATCGACCCTAAGAGAAAAGCCAAAAGCCCGGCTAACCAAAGCTGCAGTCGGAGCCCGACAACTAGCAGCACCAGACTCAGGAAAGGGAGTATGACAGCGAGAATCATCATATCATTGACCCTATGGCAGCACTATGTATCGAATCAAGGTCATAGTCACAAGTGTAATAACAAGAATCCCAAGAACGTTCAGATAGATCCCGGCTCGCATCATGTCAGCGATCCTAATTTCCCCTCCTGCGTAAATCACGGCATTTGGAGGAGTAGCGACTGGGAGCATGAACGCAAAACTTGAGGCTAGAACCGCCGGTGCAGCCAGCAGCAGGGTTGGCACCGACACGGTTTCAGCCAAGGCTAAGATAATCGGTAGAAATGCGGCCGCGGTGGCCGTGTTGCTCGTCACTTCCGTCAAGCAAATAATGAGAAAAGTCAAAGCCAATACCAGGAACAATAGCGGTAGTCCGGCAGTCATGTGCAAGAGACCGCCAATGGTATGGGACAGGCCACTGCCTTGAATCGCTTCGGCAAGACTGAGGCCACCTCCAAACAGTAGTAGAATACCCCAGGGTAATTGCCGTGTAGACTCCCAGTCGAGCAGGAACTGACGCTTTTTCCAGTCCACAGGAAGCGCGAACAGGAGCATGGCCGCAATCATTGCAATGACTGTATCATCGAATTTCAGCATCGGCAGCAGCTTGCTGATGAGAGCCTGGAAAATCCATAAAAATGCGGTGAATAGGAATACGAGAGCCACCATGCCTTCAGCCTTCGACATAGGCCCCATTTTATGGATCTCCCTGGCTATCAAGCTGCGGCTTTCCCGCACCTTCTGCCCTTTTAAGGGATACAAAAAGCGCACAAGCATAACCCATGATAGAGGCAGCATAAGTATCACCGTGGGTAAACCGATCCAAAGCCAGGAGGCAAAGGTCAGCTCGGGTCCACCGGAATCACGTAGAAAGGCAGCCAGCAGTGCGTTCGGGGGAGAACCAATCAAAGTTCCAACGCCCCCGATATTGGCACCGTAAGCAATGGCCAATAGAAGGGCCACACAGAAGTTTCGCTCTTGAAGGAGCGTTTCTGGATCGTCGGCCGAATCCTGTCGGCGGAATAATTCTATTACTGACATCCCAATAGGCAGCATCATCATGGCCGTCGCCGTATTACTCACCCACATGCTCAGAAAAGCTGTCGCGCCCATAAATCCACCAATAATCCCTGCGGCTGAGGCTCCGCTTCGTGCGAGA